>JAZRTD010000206.1:0-9672 GCA_045651845.1 Clostridia bacterium
TAATAAATGGCTTTGAAAATGGTGTTCCTTATGGGTTTTGCATTCTTGCTGACGGAATGGGCGGACATAATGCAGGCGAAGTTGCAAGCGCTATGGCAACGGAAATTATTGCAAAAGAGCTTTCAAATTCCGAAATAGGAAATGGTGATAATGATATTGTTTCAAGCATAACTGCCTCTCTTGATTACGCAAATAATGAGATTTACAGTAAATCAATCTCAAACAGCGAAAATGCGGGTATGGGAACAACCGCAGTTGTTATATATTTAAACGGCAAAACTGCTTATATTGCAAACATCGGTGACAGCCGTGCTTACCTTATTGAAGAAAGCGGAATTATGCAGCTTACAACTGACCATTCCGTTGTTCAAAAGCTTGTTGAAAGCGGTTCTATAACCCCCGAGGAGGCGCGCAATCATCCTGAAAAAAATATTATTACTAAAGCGCTTGGGACAGAACCATCTGAGGACTATGACATATATGAGTTTTCCGTTAGAGAAGGGGATAAAATTCTGCTTTGCAGTGACGGGCTTACAGATATGATTGAGGATTCACTGATAAACGATATATTAAATCAGGGCAAAAGTCCTGAGGATGCTGCATCGGCTTTGGTTGCGGCAGCGAAAGAAAACGGCGGAAAAGACAATATTACAGTTGTTTTAATCAGCTTTTTTGAGGAGGATTAGTTATGAATTTAGTCGGAACTGTGTTAGCAGGAAGATATGAAATTGTTCAGGAAATCGGAAGCGGCGGAATGGCAATTGTTTATAAAGCAAAATGTCGTATCTTAAATCGATATGTTGCAATAAAAGTGCTTCGCACCGACCTTAAAGATGATGGTGAATTTGTGCGCCGTTTCAATATTGAGGCACAGTCGGCGGCAAGCCTTACTCACCCTAATATCGTTTCTATTTACGATGTTGGAACAGAAGGCGACCTCCATTATATTGTTATGGAATATGTTGAGGGAATAACCCTTAAAGAATATATTGATAAAAATGTTCTTCTTAATTGGCACGAGGCGGTTGGATACGCTATCCAGATTGCAAGCGGACTTGAACAAGCACATAAAAATTCTATTGTTCACCGTGACATTAAGCCTCACAATATTATTATGACAGATGACGGTGTTTTGAAAATTACCGATTTTGGAATTGCAAGGGCCAGTATGCAGTCCACTGTTACCTGTGATGATAACGCAATTGGCTCTGTTCATTATGTTTCTCCCGAACAGGCAAGGGGCGGATATGTTGACGAGAGAAGCGATATTTATTCGCTCGGTATTGTTTTATACGAAATGCTCACGGGCAAGGTTCCTTTCGATAACGAAAGCCCTGTTTCTATCGCTCTTATGCATCTTCAAACCCAGCCAACTCCTCCAAGGGAGCACAACATCAGTATCCCTAAAAATGTTGAGGATATTGTTTTAAAGGCACTTTGCAAGGAAGTTGCAGGAAGACACAAAACTGTTACGGAGTTTAAAAATGAGCTTATCTCTGCTTCCGAATCGAGTATTCCCACCCCTGTTACGGAGTCAAATATTCAGGAAGAGAAAACAGTTGATGACCTTGGCGGTACAGCAATATTCACCGCTATAAAGGATAAAAATATCTCTTATCCAAATAATCAAAAGCCGTCTGCAAACAGTAACCTCACTTTGCCTGAAAAGCCCAATGACGAGCCTGCTTTAGATATTGACCTTTATGAGGACGAAGATGAAAACGAGGAGGAGATTTCTATGACCTCATCTAAATCAAAGAAGAATAAGAACAATATGAATATGATTGTTATTTTCGCGGCCCTTTTCGCATCTGCACTTATAATATGGGGAGTTATTTCCCTTGTTGGGCCTTTTATCGGTCAGATTTTTGGAGAAAGACAAACAACTGTTCAAGTTCCGCAATTTACTAATATGAACTATGAAAATATTCTTTCTCAATATGGTGACAGTGAATATTTTTATTTTGTTACCGAATATGATGAAGACAAAGATAAAGCTGACGGAATTGTATTGGAGCAAGATCCTTCCCCGGAATCCGAACAGATGTTCCGAGGCGAGAAATTCCGTGTTATTCTCACAGTAAACAAAATCAAAGAAGACTCATCGAAGGAAGGTGAACCTGAAGAAGAAACTTCAAAACCACTTAAAAATTATGTAGGTAAAAAATACGACTCGGTTAAAAATGAACTTGCCGAGCTATATAGTAAAGTGAAGATTGTTGAAAGATATGATGACTCTGTGGCGAAGGGACAAATTTTATCCCAGAGCGTTCCATCCGGCTCTTCTTTAGAAAAGGGTGAAACATTAGTCATCACAGTAAGTACGGATAAAAAACCTGATGAACCGGAGACAAAGCCTGATGAACCGGAAGATAAAGAGGAAAATCCTAAAGAGGATACTCCGCAACAGGCTTATAGAAAGCGTCTTACTGTTTATGGTCCAACAGATAAGGACAGCGCTTTAGTAGAAGTTAAAGTAAACGGAAAAACGATTAAATCTACCGAGCTTTCAAAGGGAGCAAGCGATGTTGTCACCATCCAGAGCACTCTCTCCAGCGTAACTGCAGAAATTTACCACGACGGCAAGCTTGTTCATACAGAAACAGTTAAAATGACGAAATAAATTATGGAATTTATAAAGGGAACAATTATAAAAGGAATTGGCGGCTTTTACTATGTGAAAGCCGCTGATAAAATCATTGAATGTAAAGCCCGGGGAATTTTCCGCAAGGAAAATATAACTCCGCTTGTGGGGGACAGCGTAACTGTTAAACTAAACACTCCCGATAATGGAGTTATCGAAGAAATTTCCCCAAGAAAAAATAGCCTTATAAGACCCCCTGTTGCAAATGTATCTCAGGTTGCAGTCGTATTTGCCACGGAAAATCCTCGCCCCAATATGCTCATTATTGACAAGTTTATTGCGGCATGCGAAGAGTCGGGCATAGAAATTTTAATTTGTATAAACAAAATCGACCTTCAAAGCGGAGACGAATATGCAGATATTTACAAAAAAGCAGGCTTTGAAGTTTTGGCATTAAGCGCCTCAACCGGTTATAATATTGACCTTTTAAAGGAAAAACTAAATGATAAGATTACTGTTTTTGCCGGAAATTCAGGGGTAGGGAAATCAAGCCTTTTGAACGCAGTTTTAGGCGACGAAATATTTCAAACAGGCGAGGTCAGCGAGAAAGTTGAGCGAGGCAGACATACAACAAGACATTCCGAGCTTCTTCCTCTGCCATCAGGCGGATATATAATTGACACTCCGGGATTCTCTTCCTTTGATATTGCAAAAATTGATGCATCGGAGCTTCATTTGTATTTTCGCGAATTTGGGGAAGTTAATTCACGTTGCAAATTTCCTGACTGCAGTCACACGGTTGAAAAAGGCTGTTCTGTTTTAGATGCAGTTAAAAGCGGAACTATTTCTCCCTCAAGACACGAAAACTACACTTATTTATATAACGAACTTAAAAGCATAAAAAAATGGTAAAGCGGAGGTATATATGAAAAAAATTATTATTGCCCCATCAATTCTTGCCGCAGATATAACGGCCCTTGGAAAAGATGTTAAAATGTCTGAAAATGCAGGTGCAGAATATCTTCATATTGATATAATGGACGGGCATTTCGTGCCGAATATAAGCTATGGCCCTGATGTTGTCAAGGCACTTCGCCCAATATCCAATCAGGTCTTCGATGTCCATCTTATGATAAGCGACCCCCTTTTCTATGCGGAAAGCTTTGCAAAGGCAGGTGCCGACATCATAACTGTTCACTATGAGGCAATCGATGATCCAAAGGAAACAGCAGAAAAGCTTCATTCCCTCGGTGTCAAAGCAGGGCTGAGCATTAAACCTAAAACTCCTGCGGAGGATATTTTAGAATATCTAAAGTACTATGATTTAATTCTTGTTATGACAGTTGAGCCTGGGTTTGGATGTCAGGCATACATAGAGGAAATGAACGAAAAAATCGCCGTTTTAAGATGCGAAATTGACAAACTTGGGTTGGATGTCGACCTTGAGGTTGACGGTGGAATAGGTCCTAAAAATGTATCTATGCCGATTTCATTCGGTGCGAATGTTATTGTTGCCGGTTCTGCAGTTTTTAAGGCAGACAACCCAACTGATGCCATTAGACAAATGAAATCATAAAAATAAATCCGTAGCAGTAGCTACGGATTTATTTTTATCATTCCTGTTTCAATATCATTTATAACTTTTGCAATAGCGTGTTCCTCGTTGCTGACGGTTATTAAATCCGCCGCAGCTTTAGCGTTTTCAGATGCGTTTGAAACCGCAATCCCAAGCCTTGCCGTCTTAAGCATAGGGATATCGTTATCAAAATCCCCTATTGCAACGGTCTTATTTTTATCTATATTGAGAAGCTCCGCTATCTTCATAATAAGCGTCCCCTTATCAATGTCTTTTGGCAAAACTTCAAACAGAGTCTTCTCTGAATGGATAAGACTGACTTTGTCTGACATTGGATGTGCCGAAACGAGCTTTGTAAGCTCTTTTATCTTTTCTCCGTCTAAATCTGCAAAAATTATCTTGCCGATAGGCTCTTTCATTTTGTTATATTCGCATCTCTTATTCTCAATATTTGTGAGCCGTCTGAACCGTATCATTGCATCATTGTCTTTACAAAATAAAGCTTCGTGAAGAGTGTTTATATTAAACCCAATCTCAGGCATTTCCTTGTCTACGTATTCTATAATCGCCTTTCCTGCCTCATCATCTACAGTTGCCGCCCATAAATATTCTTCCTTTTCAAAATCATAAACTCCGCCACCATTGTTGCAACCAATAGGAGCATTTGGCTTTACGATCTCATATGTACTCCTTGAATAAAAATACATACGCCCAGTTACAAAAGTAAACCGCCCGCCGTTTGCCTTGAAATATTCAATCGCATCAAGATTTTCCTTTGAGACAGTTTTATCATTTCTAAGAAGAGTCCCATCAAGGTCTGTGCAGATAAGTATTCCGTCAAATTTTCCCATTCTTATTCCCTTTTCATAGTATATTTATCTTTTATAATACCTTATTTAAAAAGTCAATGGTTCTCGGATGCTTTGGATTTGAGAAAATTTCTTCAGGAGTTCCCTCTTCAATGATAATACCATCATCCATAAACAATACTCTGTCAGCAACCTCACGGGCAAAGCCCATTTCGTGGGTAACAACCGCCATTGTCATTCCTTTTTTTGCAAGGTCCTTCATAACCGCAAGAACCTCCCCAACCATTTCGGGGTCAAGGGCAGATGTTGGCTCGTCAAAGAGCATTATATCTGGGGACATAGCAAGCGCTCTGGCTATTGCGACTCTCTGCTTTTGCCCGCCTGACAATTGAGAGGGATAGCTCTCCGCCTTATCAGAAAGTCCAACCATTTCAAGGAGAGATTCTGCTGTCTTTTTTGCCTCTTCTTTTGTTGCTTTTTTCAAATCAACAGGCGCAAGCATAAGATTATCAATAACATTCATATTGGCAAACAGATTAAAATGCTGAAAAACCATTCCGATATTTTCACGAACCTTATTTATGTCAATTTTCTTATCGCTTATACAATGTTTATCAACAATAATTTCGCCCGAGGTTGCACTTTCAAGACGGTTAAGACATCTCAAAAATGTGGATTTCCCGGAACCTGAAGGCCCGATTATACACACAACCTCACCCTCGTAAATATCAACTGTTATACCGTTTAAAACCTTATTATTCCCAAACTGTTTCTTAAGGTCTTTAACATAAATTTTAACTGTATCTCTATTTGCGGCCACGGCTCAATCTCCTTTCCAGTGCATTTGCAACCTGTTGCAGAGCTAAAATAACAACAAGATACATAACCGCAACAATTGCCCATGTTTCAAAGGACTTAAATGTTATTGCAATAACATTCTGCGCCTTGTTAACGAGCTCCGGAAAGCCGATAACCGACAGAATTGAAGTATCTTTTAAAGTTATAATAAACTGATTAACTATGCTTGGTATCATATTCTTAATAGCCTGCGGAAGAACAACACGGAACATTGAACGCCAATAGGAGAGTCCAAGGCTTCTTGCTGCCTCCATCTGGCCCGGGTCAATGGATTGTATTCCTGCACGGATAATTTCTGACATATACGCTCCGCAGTTAAGGGCAAGACAAATTGTTCCTGCCTGAAGAGCCGTAAGCGTAAACTTTGTCCCAACAATTGTTCTAAGTCCGTATGGCACACCATAAAATACAAAAAAAGCAAGAACAATCATCGGAACACCTCTTATGAGGTTAACATATATCTTTGCAATAGTTTTTGAAACTTTATTATCAACTACGCTTGCAAGACCAAAAAATATCCCAAGTAAACATCCGAAAATAAGTCCACAAAGTGCCAAAAGCAGAGTTTGTCCCATTGCGCCAAGCAAGAGCGCACCGTATGTATCTATGATTTGATTCATTGAAGCAAATCCTCCTCACAAAATTAAAGGGCACCGGATTTACCAATGCCCTTTCCGTTTACTTTAAATTAGCCGAGATATTTTGCAATTATCTCATCATATTTACCGTTTTCACGGATGTTCTTAAGGCCAGCATTGAAAAGGTCTATAAGTTCCTGATTTGCAGTATCAAAGATTGCGAAACCATACTGTGCAGGCTCATTTTCAGTTCCGTCAACAAACTTCATATCAAGCTCACCTGTTTTGATATTGTACTTAAGGATTGGTGTGTCATCAAGACACGCATCAACCTGACCGCCCATAACAGCCTGATACATATCAGGTGATGTTGAGAATGTTACAACCTCAAAGCCATATTCATCCTTAATGCTTTCAGCATATTGATTGCTCATTGTTCCGTTCTTAACAGCAACCTTTTTGCCTTTCATATCAGCAAAACCTGTAATATCGGAATCTTTAGCAACAGCCATTCCCTGTGTTGCATCATAATAACCGTCAGAGAATGTCCAGCCGTTTGCTTTTCTTTCTTCTGTAATAGAAGCACCTGCAATCATACCGTCAGCCTGACCTGCCTGACAAGCAGCAATCGCTGCATCCCAGCCGATATACTGAAGGTCATAAGTAAAGCCCTGATCCTCTGCAATTGCAGCAAGGATGTCCATATCAATACCAACGATATTTCCGTCAGCATCCTGGAATTCAAAAGGACTAAAACCCTTATCTGTTGCGATAACAAAGTTCTTAGAAGACGCATCGTTATCTGAATTGTTTCCGCCGCAAGCAACAAGCGCAAAAGCCATCATTACTGCGAGCATAAGACATAAAATCTTTTTCATAATAAAATACCTCCATATAAAATAGTTATTACTCTAATTTTACATCATTTTTACTAAAATGTCAAGCCTTAGTTAGCATTTTAACAATGCCCAATCAAAAAACCGCTCTATCGAGCGGTTTTTATGATTATAAATTATAACCTAAATCAAATGCTTTAAGATTTGCCTCAAGAAATTTTTCAGGAACGGTTGATTTAATAACTTCAACCCACTTTTCATAAGCAATCTCCGTATTTTTCGCCATAACACCGATTAAAACAACATTTACGGATTTAAAATTGCCTGCCTCTTCCGCAAGTTTTAACGCGTCAACAACAGTTAAGTCAACCTTTTCAGAAAGCTTTTCAGCTATATTTTCAGGATACTGTGCCGCGCCTGTTATAACTGGCATTGGATTGATTTGCTGGTTATTTGCAATCATTTTTCCATCTTTTTTAAGGAACGGCAAAGCTCTGTATGCTTCAAGCATTTCAAAGGCAAGAATTATATCTGCTTCGCCTTTGTCAATTATTGGGGAATAAACCTTATCCCCAAACTTAACATAAGTTACAACGCTTCCGCCTCTTTGGCTCATTCCGTGAACCTCTGAAATCTTAACATCATATCCTTCAGAAATGACGGTTTTACCAATAATTCGGCTTGCAAGGAGAGTACCTTGACCGCCAACTCCAACTATCATAATATTCTTTGTCATAAGTCTTAGTCCTCCTTCTTAATTGCACCGAACGGACAAACATTAACACAAAGTCCGCAACCGTTACACTGTGTTTTATCAATCACAATTTCATCGCCTTGCATTGAAATTGCAGGACAGCCCAGTTTCATACACATTTTACATTTTTTGCAGTCTTCACCGATTGTGCAGTGTCCTGTATATTTAACTGTTTTAAGAAGTGCGCAAGGTCTTTGTGCGATAATAACAGATGGTTCTTCCGCCTCTGTTTCTTCCTTAACAACCTTTTCAAAGTTCTTAAGGTCAAATGGGTCGGCAACTACCACTCTGTCAACACCAACAGCTTTAGCCAAAGCAACCAAGTCAACCTGTTTTGTAGGCTCTTTGCGGATTGTAAGACCTGTTGTCGGATTTTCCTGATGACCTGTCATACCTGTAATTGAATTATCGAGAATAATAACTGTGTTATTTCCCTTATTATAAACAATATCTATAAGGCCTGTTATTCCTGAGTGCATAAATGTTGAATCGCCGATGACCGCAACAAGCTTTTTATTAAATTCAGCTCCGCGGGCTTTTGCCATACCGTGGGCACCGCTGACGCTTGCACCCATACATACGGTTGTATCAACGCTTGCAAGTGGAGCAACCGCACCTAAAGTATAACATCCGATATCCCCCGATACAACAAGTCCCAGCTTTTTGAGGATATAGAATGTTCCTCTGTGAGGACAGCCTGCACACATTACAGGTGGTCTTACAGGGATAGTTTCTTCAATTTCATTAAAAGGTGCACCATCTTCTTTAAGAATTGCTTTTTTAATCATAGTCGGTGTATATTCGCCAAGAAGAGAAAATACATCCTTACCGATTACCTTAACGCCAAGTGCCTTGCAGTGATTTTCAATAACCGGGTCAAGCTCTTCGATAACATAAACTTTCTTATGCTTTTTAGCAAAATCTTCAATAAGTTTTTTCGGCATTGGATACGCCATACCAAGCTTTAAGAAGCTCACCTTATCGCCAAGAGCTTCTTTTGCATACATATAGGAAATTCCTGATGTTATTACACCGATTTTTTTGGAATTGATTTCAACTGTATTAAATTCACAGTTTTCCGAGAGTTCGGTTAATGCCTTCATTCTCTCTTCAACAACAACGTGACGCTTAATCGCATTACCCGGCATCATAACGTTCTTTGCTATATTCTTTTCATAAGGCTTAAGCTCAACATCTTCCTTTTCACATTCTTCAACAAGTCCCTGTGAATGGGATACTCTTGTTGAGAGTCTAACAATAACAGGTGTATCGTATTTTTCACTCAGCGCATAGGCTTTTTTAGTAAATTCTTTACATTCACTGCTGTCAGATGGTTCAAGCATCATAATTTTTGAAGCTCTGGCGTAGTGACGGGAGTCTTGTTCGTTCTGTGATGAATGCATACCCGGGTCGTCTGCAACACAGAAAACCAAACCGCCGTTTACCCCTATGTAGCTTACTGTAAACATAGGGTCAGCCATAACATTCATACCAACGTGCTTCATACACGCCATGCTTCTTGCACCTGCCATTGATGCACCGATTCCAACTTCGGCGGCAACCTTTTCATTGGGTGCCCATTCAGCATATATTTCATCAAATTTTACTATATTTTCGGTAATCTCTGTACTTGGAGTTCCGGGGTAGGAAGAAACAACCCTAACACCTGCCTCGTAG
>JAZRTD010000207.1:0-7215 GCA_045651845.1 Clostridia bacterium
CATACAGTTAAATTCAATAATAACCCTGTCAGGATTATATGTCTTTCTCAAATTTGAAAGCAGGGATTCTGTGAAAAAGTCCTTGCCGTCAACCTTATAAACAAAAAGATTTTTCTGTTCGGGGAGTTCAACCTCGCCCTCCTCGCATAGAATAACAAGAGTTCTTGTTTTCTTAACCTCAGGGTCGGATAAAATTGCGTTATTTATAAAGGAAGTCTTTCCGCTTTCCAAAAATCCGTTAATTAAAAATACGGGAACTGCAAATTTCATACTATCTCCAGCCTTTCAAATTAAATAGCAAACACCTTTTCAAGTTTATCTTGCACAAGATTAGAGCCGATAACACAAACCTTTCCCGTGTAGTCAGGAGAGCCGTCACGGATTTCAACCTCGCCCGGCACATAATCAAAGCAAATCCAACCGTTTTCGCCTCTGACAATACCCTTACCGCGAAGAACAATGCCGTATTCGCCTGTGTCAAGGCTGTTAAGAATTTCTTCCAGATGGGTCTTTGTAAAAGCCTTTGCGGTTTCAGTTCCCCAAGACACAAAAGCCTCGTCAGCGTCGTGATGATGGTGATGCCCACCGCACCCACAGGAACATTCTTCTCCGTAATGGTGTTCGTGATGCTCGTGATGCTCGTGGTGATGCTCGTGATGATGTCCGTGGTCATCGCAACAGCAATCTTCGTGGTGATGATGCTCGTGATGATGTTCGTGGTCACCGCAACAGCAGTCCTCGTCGTGATGATGCCCGTGGTGTTCGTGGTGTTCGTGGTGTTCGTGCCCACAACAGCAATCTTCGTGGTGATGCTCGTGATGATGCTCTTTCATAAGCTCATCAAGAAGTGAATGGGAGCCTTTTATTGCATCAAGGATTTTATCAGCAGTAAGCTGGTCAAGAGGAGTTGTTATGATTGTTGCTGAATTATTATGGGATTTAAGCATAGAAACTGACTCGGAAAGCTTGTCCTCTGTGATTTTATCCATTCTTGTTATAAGAATGCAGTTTGCGTTTTCAACCTGATTATTATAAAATTCTCCAAAATTTTTCATATAAGGCTTGCATTTTGTTCCGTCAACAACGGTTATTGCGCTGTCAAGCTCTAACTCCACGCCCTCAACCTTTTTGATTGCGCCCATAACATCAGAAAGCTTGCCAACGCCTGTTGGCTCAATAATAATTCTTTCGGGGTGGTAAGTATTTGCCATTTCCTTAAGACTTTCCCCAAAATCTCCAACCAGAGAACAGCAGATACAGCCCGAATTCATTTCCTTAATTTCAATTCCTGAATTTTTCAAAAATCCGCCGTCTATGCCGATTTCGCCAAACTCATTTTCAATTAGAGCAATTTTTTCGCCCTTATATACCTCGCCAATTAGCTTTCTTATAAGAGTTGTTTTTCCTGCCCCTAAAAAGCCTGAAATAATGTTAACTTTAATCATTTTATCTCTCCTCCATTAAGCAGTTTAATTGCTATTTCGGCATTTTTATCAGCCAAAGCCTTTGATGTTTTGCGGATTTCCTCAAGCTCGGCTTTAAAGTTTTCTCTGTTTCCAATAACCTCGTCACACATTGAAATAAGCTTATCCTGCTTGAGTGTGTCAACGGGGAGAAAATACTTTTGGCCCATATATTCCATCATATTGTTAACTTTCGGGTCATAATCAAGTCCGACAACACTAACACCTGTGCATGCCGCATAAATAAGAATATGAAGCCTCATTCCCATAACAAACATGCTCTTTGAAATAACTCCAAGCATTTTGTCAAAAGGAACAGTGTTCTTCAGAATATGCCCGTTTCCGCCCAGCTTGTCCAATATTCTTGAACATATACCAATGTCCTGATTATATTGCATAGGAACAAAAAGCGGAACAAAGCCATACTTCTCTGTTATATATTTACAGGTGTTCGCAATGGTGTCTTCAAAATCTTGCGCAAGATTATTCCATTTGCGTACGGAAACGCAAAAGTATTTTTTATCAGCCTCAACTCCAATGTTTTTAAGAGTGTCTATAGCGTCTGTAAAATCGGAGTAGGATAATGCAAAAACGGAGTCAGCAGTAATTGAAACTTTTTTTGTGTCAACGCCTATTTCTTCTAAAAGCTCTGCGGATTTAGGCTCTCTTAAGGTTATGGCGTCAACCTTATTTAAAACACTTGCAATCTTTTTATAGGATTTTTTGTTTATAACAGGCCCTATTCCGTTGCCGTAAAGCATTGTTTTGAGCTTAAACTTTGTTGCAAGTCGTATAAGCATAAGGTAATAAAGTAGGGATTTTTCAGATGTGACATCCTGAATAAGGCTCCCTCCTCCGCTTATAAGCAGCGAGGATTGCTTCATTTTTCTGATTATTGAAAAAATGTTAAGGCGGTTGATTGAGTCAACACCGTAAATCGCTTTGGTTTCCTCGGGGATTTTTGACAAAACTGTTATACGGATATTGGGCGAAAGCTCCTTAAGTCCGCCAATAATCGCTTTAAGGCTCGTGTCGTCTCCGCTGTTTTTAAATCCGTAATAACCCGAGATAATAACATCATTTTTAATATTTTTTCCGTAGGGAACAGAGTATTTTTTAAGTTCTCGGGGGTCGGTTTCCGAAACTTTGTTTATTTTTTCTCCGCTTAAAACCGAGGCATACATCTTAAGAGCGTCCTCTGCCATTGTTTCAACAGAATAACGGCTTTTAATAATCTCTCTTGAATATTCCCCAAGCTCTTCGAGGGCACGGTTATCAAATAAATCCCTGACATCTTGCTCAAGATGTTCGGGGGTTGATAACTCACAGCCTCGGCAACAGAAATTTGTGTCAACTGAAACACTCAGCTTATCCTTATCAAAGATACCGATATAGCCTTCATTTCCGGCAATTATCGACGGTTTTTTACACGCCATAGCCTCAAGGGCGGCACGGCTTACCCCAACAAAAATATCACCGCTTGCAACAAACTTGTTTATATCCGTTCTCGCACCTGTGGTTATAATAAGGCGTTTTCCCACAGCGTTGTTGACTTCTTCCGCCTCCGCCACTACAGCGTTATAATCATTTCCTCCGCCCACAATAACAATTTCAAGGTCGGGATAGGATTTATAAAGCGAGGGTGCAATTTTAATAAGATGATGTGCCACAAGGGAACGGTCTGTGTCCATTCGGCTCACATAAACAATTCGTTTTTTGTTCTCGCCCAGGGAAAATTCTGATTTTATATCGGAAAAATCCGTATTTTCAGAGAATTTTTCCGTATCAATTCCATTTATTGTAACACGAATATTTTCTCCGTCAATCCCGTAGCTTTCCATCAGGTATTTCTTTATATCATCGCTGACAGCAAGACTTCTTTGTCCCCAGTCGGAAAGCTTGTTAAAGGGAAAACCTGCCCGAAAGACCCAATGGGCGGTGGTAACAAAGGGGAAATGAAGTTTTTTATGGAGTTTTCCGCAAATAAATGACGGAATACGTGCGTGGCCGTGGACAATATCGAATTTATACTCGGTAATAATTTTCTTAAGCATACGGTAAGATTTCCCCACGGCGCGGGGGTTTTTACAGTTTAGGGGAACGCAAAAATGCTTTATCCCTGCATCTTTAAGCTCCTTTTCGTATGCTCCTCCGCAAGACGCCACATAAACTTCAACGCCTCTTTTGACAAGGGCTTTGGACAGCTCGACAATATGGGTTTCTGCCCCGCCTATATCAAGCTGCATTGTTGTCATTAAAACTCGCATCTTTCCGCCTCCATCTTTTTCTTAATAATATATAATTTTAACATACTTTTTTTAAAAAGTCCACTCATTATATTATATTTTTATATTTAAATTTAAATCTTTAATTGAGTTTTTATTTTTTATGTGTTATAATTGGCATATACAGAATTTTACTTTGTAAAATTCTTAAAACCTGACGGCTTTTTTGGCAGTCATTCTGCCCGCGCATGCCAATTGACGGCGTCGTAAAAATGCCCTTGCAAGCAAGCATTTTTACTCCTGGTAGAATGGATAGTGTCTTTTCTGTCATCTGATTTTATAATGTTGTTAGCTTAATAATGACTTTTAGTTTCGGAGAAGCAAGCGGTTCTGTTTTGTCAAAAGAGGATGTTGAGGAATGCCTTATGGCTCATAGAGAGAGGAGAATATTATGAAAACCATTAATATTGAAAAGACCGTAAATGTTATCGATAAATATGATGTCATTGTGGCAGGAGGCGGAGTTGCAGGCGTTGCGGCGGCTGTCTCTGCTGCCAGAATGGGCAAGAGGGTTTTGCTTATTGAGAAAACCGTAACCCTTGGCGGTCTTGCAACGATTGGTCTTGTGAATTGGTTTGTGCCGTCGTGTAATGGACGCGGGACAAAAATTGTAAAAGGGATGTCTGAGGAAATGCTTAATCTTGCCATAAAATATGGGTATGACTCAGTTCCCGATGAATGGCAGAACCAAAACGAGCCGGGAGAACAGGCAAAAACAAGATATGTTACGAAATTTTCTGTTAATATTTACATACTTCAGCTGACCAAGTGGTTAAAAGATGAAAAGGTTGATATACTGTTTGACACAGTTGTAACACAGCCTGTTATGGAAAATGGCAGATGCAATGCACTGGTTGTTGAAAATAAGTCCGGAACACAATGCTATGAGGCGGATATAGTTATAGATGCGACGGGAGATGCGGATGTTTTGTTCAGAGCGGGAGTTCCAACGGTGCAAGGCAAAAATTATCACACATTTTATGCATCCGTAACGGATTTGGAGGCTTGCCAAAACGCAGTTGAGAAACAGGATATTAAGATGCTCTATGATAAAAAAGTATATGGCGGGAAGGCAAACCTGTTCGGGAAAAAACATCCCGAGGGGAAACCGTTCTGGCTTGGAACAACAGTGGAGGATGTAACAAAATATATTGTGGAAAACCATCTTGAGGTTCTTGAAAATATTAAAAATGATAGTCGGACAAAGCGGGATATAACGGAGCTTCCCAATATGGTTCAGCTCCGCACAACAAGGCGGATTGACGGGGAATACACCCTTACAACAGCTGATGTGTATAAGCATTTTGACGATTCAATAAGTGCTATGAACGATTTTGAACACAGACATTTTCTCTATGAAATTCCTTATCGCGTTATGTATAAAAACGGTTTTCCTAATCTGCTTGCGGCAGGAAGAATAACATCAGGTGACGGATATGGCTGGGATTTGCTTCGGGTTATTCCACCTGCAATTATAACAGGCCAGGCGGCAGGTGTTGCGGCGGCTATTGCAATTGACGATAAAAAAGCGGTTGGGGATATTGATGTTTCAAAACTTCAGGAGATTTTGGCAAAGCAGAATGTTATGATACATTTTGATAACGCCTTAGTTAACAGAGAGCTTGCCCCTGAATGCGATGCAGATTTTGAGAAATATGACCATATTTAACGGTTTTAAAAAGAGGTGATTTTGTGGCAGTGAAAATTTTACATTGCGGAGATGTGCATCTCGGCACATCGGCAGGAATAAAAAGGCTTTCTGTCCGACGAAAAGCCGAGGTTTTGCAGACCTTTCTAAGAATTGTGTCCTATGCAGAGGAAAACGGGGCGGATTTACTGCTTATTGCGGGAGATTTATTTGATAATCATAAGCCGTCAGCGGATTTTCTTGACCAGATTTCTTCTGCCTTTTCAAAATTTAGCGGTAAAGTTTTTATTTCTCCGGGGAATCACGATTATTATGGGGAAAACACTTTCTGGGGAAGCTGGAAACTCCCAGAAAATGTCACAGTTTTTAAAAAAGAGGCGGAATTTTTGGAATTGCCCAAGTTGGGAGTTAAAATTCACGGCGGGGCATTTAGCGAGGGGTACAGAAACTCGCATATTCTGCCACAGCTTGATGCAGACGAAAATATGATAAACATTGCAGTCATCCATGGGGATATTTCATCTGATACCTCTTACGGGCCTGTTACGGCTCGGGAAATCCAAAACAGTAATATGGACTATATTGCGTTGGGACATATACATAAAAGAAGTGAAATTTTAAAAGAGGGAAAAACAAGCTATGCCTATTGCGGATGTCCTGAAGGACAAGGCTTTGATGAGCTTTTGGAAAAGGGCTTTTATTTTGGAACGATTGAAAAAGGCAAGGCGGAGCTTGATTTTATTCCTGTTTGCCGACGCCAATTTGTTGAAGAAGAGGTTGATATTTCTTTTGCCCAAAGAAAAAACGATATTAAAGATATTATCTTACACAAGATAAACGAAAAGTATGGTGATGAGGGCAAGGAGTGGATATATAAAATTGTTTTAACAGGAGAAACATCTGTGTCATTTTCTGCAAATGATATAGGGGTTGCCCTTGAAGAAGAATTGTATTTTGCAAAAATAGTAAACAAGACCAAAACACCTTTTAAGGAATTGGAAGAAATTGCCCGGGAAAGCTCGGTTAAAGGGATTTTCGTACGAAAAATGCTGGAGCGAGAAAAGCAGGGCGAGGATATTGAAAATGCTGTCAGAATAGGTCTTACCGCGTTTTTTGAGGAGGTGGATTTTGATGAAGATTAAGAAGGTTGAGGTTATCTCATTTGGCAAATTCAAAAATTACATTCTTGATTTTTCTGACGGATTCAACCTTATTTTCGGTAAAAACGAGGACGGAAAATCAACTCTTATGGCATTTATAAGTATGATGCTTTACGGTACGGCAGGGTCTTCTTCAAGGACGGATATTTCGGGAAACTTCCGTAAAAAATATGCTCCGTGGAATGGGGATAAAATGTCGGGAGATATGGAGATTGAGTGCGGAGGCAGGTCCTATCTTATTCATAAGGAGTTCCGTGCAAGCGCAAAAACCGATAAGGTTACGGTGACCGATACGGAAACCGGGGATGCGGTAAATCTTCCGCCCGATACGGAAATCGGGAAATATTTTCTGGGGATTGATTATAATGCCTTTGAAAAAAGCGTTTTCGGAGGAACGGCTGACAGCTTTGCAGGAACGGAAAGCGGAGATATTGCCACAAGGCTTTCAAATCTGACTGCAAGCGGAGATGAGACGGTTTCCACCAAAAATGTTTTGGCTCGGATTGAGAATGCTATGGACGAGCTTGTTAAAAAAAGAAGCAAAGGGAAAATTGCTCTTGTGCAAGATAGGATTGACGAGCTTACATCTTATATTGAAAAGGTAAACATTCAAACTGCACAGAGAAAGAAATTAAGTCAGGAGTATGAAAAAACGGAAA
>JAZRTD010000208.1:0-2732 GCA_045651845.1 Clostridia bacterium
TAAAAATAAGAGTTTTCAGGGAAGTATAAAAGATTATTAAGTCCCGACCATAAAACAAGGTTTTTGTCTTCAGGATTTCCGCAAAGGAATAAACGAGTTCCTCCGGCAAGCCCTGCCGATGCGCCGCCGAACCATATCCCCCTCGTCATTTTAAACACCTTGTCCTTATCCTTCGAAATATATGGTGCGGTTATTTCAATATCATCCATTCCGCCCTCTGATATGCGTTTCGTAGCATCTTCTCCGCTATCGTTTTTATAGCGGAACATAACCCTGTTATCCTTAACCGCAATCCTTATTCCGTCTTTGTCGTTATATTTGTCTTCCCAGTTAGTCCCCGTTGTTGTTGTAATGGTAACCTTATGGTCTACTGCTCCTGCGGCAGAGGTATATTTAACCGTAACTGTCATATCTTTATATTTCGCTTTGCTTATGCTTTCGGGCAAATGGTAATACATTGCGTGGGTAGTATGTGTATCATCTATAAGCTCGGCATCAAAAGAGTTATAGATTATTTTATAATAATCGCTTAATATGTTATATCCCTCTATAAAAGTTCCGTTTATCTCGTTTGTGTTAGCACTAAGCTTTCCAAGCGGTCTGCAATGCGCCATAACAATCGGAACATATTTATCGATTTCCGCTATTTTTTCCCAGTCGCCTCCCGTTGAAAACTTCTTTTTATATATGCTGTGCTGACTGTTATTTAAAAAGCAATATATATAACCGTCCATTTCAGCTATAAAATAGCTGTCTGCATATTCTTTACTTGCAAGGTTTAAAGTTTTCACATTATAATCCTTTTCGGTTTTCGATACAAGATAACAGTAAATAGCGCATATTTTATTGTCACTTTGTTGTATCAGCGGAACGGTTATAAGCTGTAATTGCTCCCCGTCGAAATACATATAGATATCGTGCTTCTGATACTCTCCGAAAATTTTTTCCTGGAACTCACAGCTCACAAGCTTGCGGCCCTTAAATCCCGGTCTTGTCTTTAATGCGCCATCCTGTCGCCACATATTCAAACAATCGGTTAGCTGATTATCATTTATCATACTAACCGAATCTCTCAAATTAATTCCGCCGAAAAGCTCGGGAACACCCAGCTCTCTTGCGGATTGCCTGTTATATATCGGCAGTCTCATTAAGGACCGCTCCTTTCTTTTTAATCTATTGTAGGGATAACATCCTCTATTGAAGTCATTTTAGATAAAGCCGCTCTCCTTGCCTGATATTCTGCGCTCCATATCGCCTGATTATTATCATCACCCTCTGCGGCGGCGATATATGAAGCCAATCCGCAAATAAACACCTGTTCGGCTTCATCAGGAATATCAATTTCTTCGCTAAGTGTTGTTATTCTCTTAGGCTCTTTATCATAAATTCTTCTCATATCCTCAAAAATAAGATTTATTGTCGGCACAGCTCTGTTCATAACCCTTTGAGTCATTTGCTGATTTCCGTTATTCTCAGTATATCCCAAAAGAGCCAACGCCTCTTTATAAACTTTATTCCCTGTCATAACCTTCTCCTTTTAAAATCAATCTTCCATTCCGACACACAATGTCATTCCGAACGAACGTGAGGAATCTCCTACCCCTCACCCAAAACCGCCTGCTGTTCTTCAGGGGATAAACTGTTAAACTGCTCATAAATATCAGGATATTGCTCTGCCAACATCGAAGCAATGTCCCCCGAACCGCCGCCAGTCGCCAACGCATTCTCTGCGGCGGCAATAGCTTTTTTTTCCTGCCTTGCCGCTTCAATAAGCCCGCTCTTGTCCTTAATAATTCCGTCAGGCATTCTCTCTAAATACTGGAGCTTGTCAATAAGCTGATTGCCATACATCGCATCAAGCGTTGCAACCGACGCAGGAACACTGTAAATAGGCGATGAACCAACATCAACCTTTGCGTTTATAAGAAGCTCTTTATATCGTTCCGCTTTGAATGGCACATAATAACTTCCGCTCTCATCGTTTATTTTAACACTTCTATTTCCGTATAAATTAAGCCAAAATTCCGCCCATATCCGAGCTATGTCCTCAACGCAACCGTAAAATTTATTTTGATAAAGCTGCATCGGTTGAAGTGCCGCTTCTCTCGTCTGTATAATAGCGGCGGCATTATCAGGCTTTATGCTGCCCAGTGCCGCTTCTGTCGCTCCGTTATCCTCAAGAGTAGCGCTTGCAATATTCTCAATCGCATTTATAAGCGGACCACTGAATGCAGGCGGCGGTATATGTCTAACCGCTCCCGCAACATCTTCATTCGTTCCGTAAACCTTTATAACCTGTCCGGGCGAATTTGTTATTTTGCCCGTAACAGTATCACCGTTAACAACCGTAAGCGGCATACCGTTTGTAATAATCCCCCAAATCTCCATAGAAAAGGCTCTGTTTACAGCTATCTGATTTGGAATTTGGAAGGTTATATCGCTGTCACCGTAAGCACAGCTAAAACGGTCACTCCACCGAAGCACCGCCAAAGGATAAAGCTTTATTCCTATGTCAAAAGGCTCTTTAATATAGGCTTTCTCTGTCGCTTTAACACACATCACCTTATAATCAGTTCCCTCATCATTCCATTCCTTATAGAATTTTGTTAAAACTGTTATGCGTTCCGTCCTCTCCTGCTCGGTTTCTCCGTATGTTCCGGCATTAACCTTATACGTATCCTTTCCTTCAGGTTTGATTTTTTCAATTTCATCCGCTTTAATTCCGTTTTTCT
>JAZRTD010000209.1:0-1608 GCA_045651845.1 Clostridia bacterium
TAGAGCGAACGCCTCCTAAGCGTTAGGCCGGTGGTTCGAATCCACTTAGGCGCGTTAATATAACGGGGTGTAGCGCAGTTGGTAGCGCACTAGACTGGGGGTCTAGGGGCCGCAGGTTCAAGTCCTGTCACTCCGACCAGAAAAAGTGTTGATTTGAGCCAAGATCAACACTTTTTTCTTTGTATAAGTAAGAGAATATCGCTGAAAGAATTGTTACTCCCTCATATTAGATTATGTTTTTTTATAAAATTTATCTAAAGGGGGAAATCCATAATGGACACTGTGAAAATTAAATCAGGAAACGTTAAGATTATAGCACACAGAGGATTAAGCGGTATAGAAAGAGAAAATACTTGTCCTGCATTTGTTGCGGCAGGGAACAGAAGTTATTATGGTATAGAAACAGATGTGCATATTACCAAAGATGGGAAATTCGTAATTATACACGATGACACAACCGAAAGAGTTACTCTGGGGAGATATAACATAAATGTGGAAGAAAACGACTGCTCGGCAATTGAGAAAATGGTTCTTCCTGATTTAGACGGAACAACAGATAGAAAAGATATAAGAATTCCCCTATTGAGTGAATATATAAGGATATGTCAAAAGTACGGCAAAATCTGTGTTCTTGAAATAAAAAATCATTTTGAGGAACAGCATCTTAAAAAACTCATAGAAGAGATTTACGAAACAGGATATTTAAAATATGTGATGTTCATTTCATTTGATTTTGAAAACTGTGTCAATATAAGAAGACTTCTTCCCCGAAATGCTGTGCAGTGGCTGATTAAAAAACAGGAAATTAATAATGATTTAATAAACAAGCTTTGCGAAAATAATCTTGATGCTGACATTTATTATAAAAAGTTAAATGCAGAAAATGTAAAGCTTTTGCAATTAAGAGGAATAAAGGTTAATTGCTGGACTTGCGATGATAAAGTTGATGCTGAAAAGTTAATTTCTTACGGAGTTGACTATATAACAACAAATATATTGGAACAGGAGAATTCGAAGGAGGGGGAATAATATGAGATTACAGGAATCGGCGGAAATGTATATTGAGACTATATATATTTTGTCTCAGAAATCGCAGGCTGTAAGGAGCATAGATGTTGCTGATTATATGGGTTATTCAAAGCCAAGCGTTAGCCGTGCCGTCGGACTTTTAAAAAGCGGCGGATATCTTAATATGGCAGAAGACGGTTTGCTTACACTCACTCCTCTGGGAAATTCTATGGCAAAGAAGATTTTTGAACGGCATACTGTTTTATCAAATTTTCTTGAGATGATAGGAGTGAGTGCTGAAACTGCATCCGTTGATGCTTGCAGGATTGAACATGTTATTTCGGATGAAACTCTCTCTGCGATTAAAAACTATTTGGATAAATAGAGAAAACGGTTTTAAAGCAATCTAAACTTCAAAGGAGAATACAAAATGAGAAAGACTAAAATTGTTTGCACAATCGGTCCTGCATCAAATGCCCCGAAGGTTATGGAGGAAATGCTTAAAAGCGGGATGAATGTTGCTCGTCTTAATTTTTCACACGGTACACACGAAGAACATAGAAAAAATATAGAGAATTTCCGTAAGGTAAGAGATAAATT
>JAZRTD010000210.1:0-2968 GCA_045651845.1 Clostridia bacterium
GGAAGAACTGCAATAATAGACGGCTCAAAGCTTACAGGAGCAAAGGTTAAGGCAACAGACCTCCGTGCAGGAGCCGCTCTTGTCCTTGCAGGACTTGTTGCAAAGGGCAAAACCGAAATTGAAAATATTGAGTTTATAGAACGAGGATACGAAAATTTTGACGAGAAACTTCGGAGTATCGGCGTTAACATAAAAAAATATCCGTGAAATTTCACGGATATTTTTTATATTAATCGTTAATTATAATAACTCTTCCCATTCCGCCCTTAATAGCTTTAGCATCGGTATAAACTGCTGTTGTATGCCCGATATATTCCCTTGCCTGATTAACAGAAAGGCTCTCATACCCTTTTCCTGTTGTATGTTTATATATCTGAATATTATCGGAAAGCTCAACAATATTATTTCCGACTTTAACTCTTAAAGCATCAATTGCTGTAAGGTTTCCTCTTGAGGCATTTTTAAGAGGCGAAATACTTTTAAGAGAGCCACCGTCAACAATCATAGCCACAGGCATCCCCTTTTCAATTTTTAAACCAAAGGATGCACTGTAACTTTTTTCAAACCCGTCTGTTATAACCTTATAGGAGCTATGGGCACTCATCCCTTTTGAAGAAACACTGCAATCAGTCAGAACTCCATAGGTATATCCGTTATTGCTTACATTCTTTAAAACCGCAAAAGATATATCTTTAAACTCACCTGTTTCAAGAGCATACACAACATTTGTGTTATATATTTCATCAATAGCTATATCCTCAATATCTATAACTGTGGCAACAGCAGTTCCCGTATGACCGTCAGGTTCATAAACAAGCTCTATAATGGTGGAGTCAGATGTCAGATAATAGCTTCCGATTTTATTCTTGCTCTTATCAACCGTGCCCTGAAGATTTGAGCGGTTTACCTCCCTTGAGAATAACGCATAGCCTTCATTATCAAAGCTGATTTTCCCAACGGTCCCGATAAGACTGCTGTAATCCCTTTTAGTTTCGTATGAAACATTTTTACCGTCACCGCTTAAAATATTCAGGTAGGTTTTCCCCTCACCCTTATCATAAACGCTGTCGTCAACAGTTTTTTCTATGGAAAGAAGAACGCCATACTCCCCATTCCCCACAGAGCCTAAATCAACCACATCAACAATACCGCCGTCTTTACCTATAAGAACTGTTATTCTTGAATTAAGCTTATATGAATTTGACTTTTCGCCAAGCTTATCCTTTGCCGTTTGTGTTTCAATATTTAAAACATTCCCCGAGATTTCCGCCTGCTCAATATCCGCTTTTGTGGGATACGCCTCTCTGTAAACACCCGAAATTTTGTCGCAGTATACATAAATGGTTTTATTGCTTTCCGATTTATAAACCACATCATAAACTTCAATTTGGCTCAAAGATGATGCCTTTCCGTCACGGATAACAGTATATCCGCTCTGGTTTTCTTCGGTTATACCAAGGATTTTAAGGCTTAAATAAACATCTGTTCCTGTTATAACAACAGGGTCAGAATATTTAAGTTCAGACACTTTTGCCGAAAGCCTCTCATCGCTCCCATAGATTTTTTCTTTTAAAGCATTATCTATAATCTGACAGGTCTGGGCACGGCTTATTATATCGAAATCGCCAAGACTGACCCCGTCTGTTATCCCCAGTTCGTTTGCCTTAATCATATAAGCATAGGGCCAGTTATCGCCGAGAACATTTGAATCATAGCCTAAAAGTCTTAAAACTATCGTTGTCATTTCAGCAAAAGTTATATTATTATTTGGCATAAAATTACCGTTTGGATAACCTAAAATATAGCCCTTATCCGCAACCGCATTAACATAGCCCGTGCTCCAATGCCCGATTTCAACATCGCTAAACTTCTTTATCCCCTTCTTAGCCGTTGCCTCATCATCAATTCCGCTGACAACCGCCGCAATTTTTGCCGCCTCTGCACGGGTTATGCTGCCACCCGGATTGAATGCACCGTCATAACCTGAAACAATTCCGTAATTACTTAAGTTTTCAATGGCAGTCTGATATGCCGCTCCCTCAGGAACATCGCTGTAACGCCCTGCCAAAGCAGTCGTAAAACATAAAAGCATACACAGCACTAAAAAAACTGAAATTATTTTCCTCATTTTTCTCTTCCTTTCTTAATCTGCGTGAAGTGCGTCAATAGGGTTTAGCTTTGCCGCCTTATTGGCAGGCGCCCAACCGAAAAATGTTCCGATTACCGCCGAGAATAAGAATGCAATAAGCATTACCGAGATTTTCGGGAAAGCATTGACGCCCATAGCATTTCCCAATCCCACCGAGCCAAGTGTCCCTATTATTATGCCTATTATTCCGCCCAGAGAGCTTACAACAATAGACTCTATAAGGAACTGTGTCATTATGCTTGCCCGTTTTGCACCTATAGCTTTTCTTATTCCAATCTCCCTTGTCCTCTCGGTTACGGAAACCAGCATTATATTCATAATTCCAATTCCGCCGACAACAAGAGAAATTCCCGCAATTCCTGCTGTTAAGAGCGCCATCATATCGGTTATCTCGGAAATTGCATCCATCATTGATGCAATACTTATAACCATATATTCGTCCTCGTCCCCGAAATGTCGGAACAAAAAACCTTTAAGAGCAGTTGTTGCTCTGTCAACATTTTCAGAAGATGATGCCCAGATTGTATAAGAACGTATTCTGTCTGTCTTAAAAAGGGTTCTGCCTGCCGTATAAGGAACAAGAATTAAATCATCATTAGAGCCTTCCTCACCGTCAGAAACCGCCTCTAAAACTCCAACGACAGTAAATATCTCGTTATTTATTTTAAGGGTTTCCCCAATGGGATTTCTTCCGCCGAAAAGCTCATTTACTATATATGTTCCCACAACAGCGTTTTTCCGCCTGTTTTCCGTGTCAAGCCCGTTTATAAACCTCCCGACCATTATATTTCGGTCATTAACATCCATATAATCCGCATT
>JAZRTD010000211.1:0-1825 GCA_045651845.1 Clostridia bacterium
GACCTTGCCATAACTGACCATTCCCCGGGATTTGGCTCGGCGGCAAGATTTGTCGCAAACACTGCAAGAAGTCTCGCTCTTGACATCTCGGTTTATAAAATGAAATCCGTTATTGTCCTTGAAATAATGGGCAGAAACGCAGGCTGGCTTACTGCGGCGGCATCTCTCGGCAATGATGCCGATGTTTTTGCAACAGACATTGTCTGTCTTCCCGAAAGGGTTTTTGACCCTGAAAAATTTCTTGAAAAAGTAGCCAGAAACGCTGACATAGGCATTGCTCCAATAATTGCCATATCCGAGGGTATAAAAGGTGCTGACGGCAAATATTTGGGCGAAAGTCTGTCCCTGAAAGAGGCAAACGACGGCTTTTCTCACGCAGCACTTGGCGGAGTCGGAAGAATTGTTGAGAATCTTATTTCCACACATCTCAAAATCAAAACCAGGACTATTGAGCTTTCAACTCTTCAAAGATGCTATGCTCAAGAGGCCTCTCTTCAGGATATTGAGGAAGCCTTTGCCCTTGGTTTTGAAAGTGTTAAATATGCCAAAGCCGGTCATACAGGCTTTATGCCATGTATAAAGCGTGTTTCGGATTTGCCTTATGAATATGAGATTATTCCTCATCCTGTTTGCGAAATTGCAAATGTCGAAAAGATTGTTCCTGATAATATGATAACTCCCGACGGAATGGGAATTACCCAGGATTTCATAACCTATGCCCGTCCCCTTATTTCGGGCGAGCCTCAAAGGCTTTATGAGAACGGAATCTTAAAATTCATAAAAAGATAGTATAAATATATATTGGAAAAAGCTGAACAAAACAGCGAATATATCTTTAAGAGCCATGTCCGAAAGAGGACAAGGCTCTTTTATTATGGCAAAATACACAATATTCTCTTTAAAAATTTGTGTTTTTAACCTAAAATCATCAAAAACAGAAAAAATCAAAAAAAATCAGTAAAAAACACTTGCTTTTTTCTGTGTTTTTGTTTATAATATATGATATGGTTTGATATTTTATGCCTAGGAGGAATTTTAATATGTTAGTTAATATGAATGAAGTTTTAAGACCTGCCAAAAAGAATCGCTATGCAGTGGGTCTTTTTAATGCAGTTAATTTAGAGCTTGCCCGCGGAATTATCAATGCGGCAGAAGCTCTTCGTGCCCCTGTTATTATGGGTACAGCGGAAATTCTTCTCCCTTATGGTCCTTTGGATGAGGTATCCTATTATCTTATCCCTATGGCGAAAAAGGCGTCTGTGCCGGTTGTTGTTCACCTTGACCACGGTCTTACATATGATACCTGTATCAAGGCTTTAGAGCTTGGTTTCAGCTCAATTATGTACGATTGCTCAACAGACTCTTACGAGGAAAATGTCCGCAAGGTTAAGGAAATGGCTGATATTGCACATTCATACGGTGCAACAATCGAAGGTGAGCTTGGCCACGTTGGAGATAACGAAGGCTCTGCAGAGGGTAGCGACCATCTTGCTGACCCATCAAAATTCTTTACCGACCCGAAACTTGCAAAAGATTTTGTTGATAAAACAGGCGTTGACGCTCTCGCAATCGCGGTTGGTAATGCTCACGGTGCTTACAAGCTCCCGCCAAAACTCGATTTTGAAAGAATTCGTACAATTGCAAACACAGTTGATGTTCCGTTGGTTCTTCACGGCGGTTCAGGTCTTACAGATAACGATTTCCGTCAGGCAATCAAAGACGGTATCAGTAAGGTAAACATCTTCACAGATATTAACGTTGCTGCTGTTGAGGCAGAGTTTAAAAAGTTCCAGAGTATGGAAAAGGGTCTTATCGACCTTATCCC
>JAZRTD010000212.1:0-4199 GCA_045651845.1 Clostridia bacterium
AGCTTTGCCATTTCATAAACCTTTTCGGGCGAAAAACCGAAACGAAGAATGTTATATATAAAGAAATCGTGCAATATATAAGGACCGATTATATCTTCTGTTTCCTGAGAAATTTTTCCTGTTTTGTCAGGGGGTAAAAGCTCAGGACTGATTGGAGTTGCGATTATATCACGAAGAACATCGCCTGATTTTGCAAAAATATTTTCTTCAATAAGGCTTTTGAGTATATGAGGAATGAGAGTTTTTGGAACGCCCGAATTTACCCCGTACATACTCATATGGTCGCCGTTATAGGTACACCAGCCAAGCACCATTTCGCTTAAATCACCGGTTCCAACAACAATTCCCTTTGCAATTCCCGAAAAGTCCATAAGAACCTGAGTTCTTTCCCGAGCCTGGGAATTTTCATAGGTCAAGTCATAATTATTTTCGTCCTGACCGATATCTTTAAAGTGGTTAAGGCAGGCATTTTTTATGTTTATCTCTTTTGAAGTCACACCAAGGGATTTCATAAGCTCAAGGGCATTGGCATAGGTTCTGTCAGATGTGCCGAAGCAAGGCATAGTTACCCCGAAGACATTTTCGACAGGGAGATTAAGCTCTTTAATTGCCTGAACAGAGACCAAAAGAGCAAGAGTTGAATCAAGTCCTCCTGAAATACCCACAACTGCCTTTCCGCCAGTTATTGAAAGCCGTTTTTTTAGACCTGCAACCTGTGCTTTAAAAATTTCAAGACACCGCATTTTTCGTGTATTTTCGTCTTGGGGAATAAACGGTGTTTTATTAATTTTTAAAAATTCGCCCTTTGATTGAGGCGTAGGAATTTCAGAATAAATTATCTCGGCAGTGTTTTCGGCAAAAGAGGAACACTCCTTAAATGTTGGGGATTTAAGGCGGTCAGCACGGATTTTATCAATATCAATATCTGTGATTATAAGGCTGTTTTCGCAAGGTAAAGAGTCCGTTTCGGCGAGAATTTTCCCACGCTCAGATATAACAGTCTGCCCTGAAAATACCATATCGGTTGTTGATTCTGTTGCACCAGATGACACAAAAGCATAGGCGGAAACAGTTCTTTGGGATTGTTCTATGACCGCATTTTTGCATTTTTCGGCATTGGAAACAATCAGGCTTTCCGAAGAAAGATTAAGGATTATCTCTGCACCCGAAAGGGTCGACTCTGTGCTGACAGGAATTGGAGAAAACAAATCGTTTCCGATTTCAACTGCAATTTTTGCATATCCGTTTAAATCGAAAATCAAGTGATTTCCAACTGGGATATCATAATTGTCCTTTAAGCCAAGCTCTTTTGAAGAAATATAATCGGTGTCAAGGTGAAATGAAGGAGAAAACTGACGGCTTTCCGAAAAACCGCCAAAGTTTTTTAAATATGTTTTTGGGATTATACCGAGGATTTTTCCGCAGGAAATAACAACTCCGCAGTCATAAAGCTTTCCGTTTATAAATATGGGTGCCCCGATAACGGCAGTAAGTTCTGTTTCAAGTGTTGCCGTTAAGACTCTGGAAATGGCTTTTTTGACAGCAGAAATAAGCGGAAGATGGAAAAACAAATCTCCGCAGGTATATCCGCTTAAGGAAAGCTCAGGGAAAAGAAGAATATCGGTTTTCTTTTCCTTTGCCAGTTTAATTTTATTTTCAATTTCTTTAAAATTCTGTAAGGGGTCACCAACCGTAACCATTGGAACCGCACAGCCAAGTCTTATAATTCCCTGCATATAATTCACTCCTTATGTACTTTAGTATAACAAAAAATTTAGCGAATAACCGTATCTAAAAGTCGCATAATTGACTCTTTTTCCGCAAGTGTCTCGCAAAATGCGGTGGCAGAGCCTGCACAAACTGCAAGATGGAGCGCGTCGATTATATCCTGTCCGTTATGGATTGCACAGAGAAAGCCTGCAACCATTGAGTCTCCTGCTCCAATAGTGTTTATAACATTTCCCTCTGGGGCATTCATTTCATAAGTTTCATTTTCGCTTACCAAAACAGCTCCTTGTCCGCCCATAGAAACCAAAACATTTTGCGCTCCCGCTTCAACAAGCTTTTGACCGTAATATATTGCATCGGTTTTAACGGCAATTTTAACTCCGAAAATATCGCTTAACTCATCAATATTGGGTTTTATAAGGAACGGTCGGTATTTTAATGTGTTTTTAAGGGCTGCACCGCTGGAGTCAACCACGGTTTTGACCCCCTCGGGAAGACGGGTCATAATATCCATATAGATTGTATGGGAAAGGCTCTTTGGAACGCTTCCTGAAAGCACAAGAAAATCTCCGGGAACAAGAGATGAAAGCTTGGTATACAGCTCGTTGAGGGCAGTTGATGAAATCTGCGGGCCCTCACCGTTAAGCTCTGTTTCCTCACCGTTTTTGATTTTCACATTTATTCTGGAAATCTGTCCGGGTAAATCAATGAAGTCACAGTCGCAACCGACATCCTGTGCCATTCTTACAATTTCGTTGCCTATAAAACCTCCCGAGAAACCAAGCGCCTTGCTCTCAACTCCTAAGGTTTTAAGAACGGCAGAAACATTAAGCCCCTTTCCTCCAAATGTAACAGAAGATGAAGTTGCCTTATTAAGAGCGCCTGTTTTGAAATTTTCCACTCCCACAATATAATCAAGAGCGGGATTGAGTGTCACAGTGTAAATCATAATTTCTTCTCCAGTTTAAGATATATTTCATATACTTCCCTTTTAGGAATATCAAGAGCCGTTGCAACAGCCTTAACAAGTTCCTTTCCGTATAAGGTATCGCTTGCCATAGATTTTAAAAGCTCCTGAGGCGAGGGCATATTTTCTTTTTCCGATTTTAAAAGCTTATCCTTGTCCGCTCCCTCAAGAATAAGAACAAATTCACCTTTGGGAGGAATTTCTTCAAAGTGAGTTATGGCGGAGGCTATGTCGCATCTTGAAATTTCTTCAAATTTTTTTGTAAGCTCACGGCAAACCGCAATTTTTCTGTTGCCGAAAACCTCAAGTAGGTCAAAAAGAGTTCCCATAAGCTTATGGGGCGCTTCATAGAAAATAAGAGTTCTTGTATCGTTTTTAATCTCGTTTAAATGGGATAACCGTTCCTTTTTGTTGACGGATAAAAATCCCTCAAATGCAAACCGCCGTCCCGAAATTCCGCTTGAAACAAGAGCGGTTGTAAAGGCGGTAGGACCGCAGGCGGTCACTATTTCAATTCCGTTTTCTATTAAAAGGCGCACCAAATCCTCCCCTGGGTCGGAGATGACGGGCATTCCTGCATCTGAAACCAAAGCAATATTTTTTCCGCCCATTAAAATCTTAAGAATTTCTTCGCCTTTTTGCATTTTGTTATGCTCGTGATAGCTTATAAGGGGTGCTTTTATATCAAAGTGGTTTAAAAGTTTTATGGTGTTTCTCGTGTCTTCTGCGGCAATCATATCAACTGTTTTAAGAATTTCAAGAACACGGAGGGTTATATCACCTAAATTTCCGATAGGAGTTCCGCAAATATAAAGTTTTCCTTGCATTATTTGTCCCTCCCGTAAATTTCGTTTATCTCATCTGTATAATTCCCGTTTTCGTCGTGAACATAAAGAGGCGGGTCTAAAAACAGCTTGGGATTCCCCTGTCTTGCCCCCTCGACTAAAATCATTGTAGCGGTTTTAGAGGGGGAGGGATGCACAAACCGAAGCCGTTTAGGCTCGATTTTATAGCTCCGCATAAGACACAGAATATCTGCAAGTCTTTCGGGACGGTGAATCATAAAAAGCTTACCGCCTGGCTTTAAAAGACTTGACGAAACATTGATTATATCCTCAAGAGAGCATAAGATTTCGTGTCTTGCAATAGTTAAGTTATCTGTTTTATTTTGGAGTCCGCCGTGGTTTTCTTTGTATGGCGGGTTGCAGGTTATTGCGTCAAAAACACTTTTCCCAAACATCTCCACGCTGTTTTTTAAATCTCCGCAAAGCATTTTTGCCCTGTCTTCTATATTGTTTAAAATGAGGCTTCGTTTTGCCATTTCATAAACTTCGCTCTGAACCTCAAGGCCTGTTATATGAGTATTTTCGGTTTTCGCAGTGAGGAGAACGGGAATAATTCCGTTTCCCGAACAAAGGTCGAGAATTTTAGAGTTTTTCTTGATGCCTTTTGAGGCGAAATCCGAAAGAAGAACTGCATCAACCCCGAAACAGAACCAATTGGG
>JAZRTD010000213.1:0-2159 GCA_045651845.1 Clostridia bacterium
TGTATTATATATTGAAATAAGGTATAATAACTACTGAGAAATATCATTTAAATAAAATTTTTAAAAGGAGAAGTAACAATGGATAAGTATTTTCTTGCAGTTGATATAGGAGCGTCCAGCGGAAGACACATTTTAGGTAAATATGAAAATGGAAAAATTTCACTGGAAGAGGTTTATCGTTTTAAAAACGGATTTGAAGAAAGAGGCGGATATCTTTGCTGGCAGTATGACCGTTTGTTTGGTGAAATAAAAAATGGATTAAAAAAGTGTAAGGAGATAGGCAAAATTCCTGAAACTATGGGAATTGATACCTGGGGAGTTGACTTTGTTCTTCTTGATGAAAATGATGAGGTTTTAGGCGATACGGTTGCTTATCGTGATGACAGAACTTATCCTATGATGGATAAGGTTAGAGAAATTATTTCTGACGAAGAGCTTTATTCTATTGCCGGAATTCAAAAAGTTAACTTTAATACGATTTATCAGCTTATGGCTATTAAGGAAACAAATCCGGAGCATCTTGAGAAAGCAAAGTCTTACCTTATGACACCTGAATATTTTAACTTCCTCTTGACAGGGAAAAAGGTGAATGAATATACCGTTGCGAGCACAACAGGAATGCTTGATGCGAAGACAAAGAAATGGAGCAAAGAAATTATTAACCGTCTTGGATTTAATGAAAGTCTTTTTGGAGAGGTTTATCCGCCAAAGACAATTATCGGCGGTTTTACAGATGAAATTAAGGCAGAAGTAGGCTTTGACTGCCAGGTTGTTCTTCCTGCAACACACGATACAGGAAGTGCGGTTTTGGCTCTTCCGACCAGAGGAATGAATAATGTTTACATAAGCTCAGGAACATGGTCACTTATGGGCGTTGAAAACGAAGAGGCTGATTGCAGTAAGGAAAGTCGTGAACTTAATTTTACAAATGAGGGCGGGGTTGAGTATCGTTATCGTTTCCTTAAGAATATTATGGGGCTTTGGATGCTTCAGTCTATCAAAAGAGAATTAAATGATGAATACAGCTTTGGTGAAATATCGGATAATGCCAGAAAATGCGAGAATTTTAAAGCTATTGTTGATGTTAATGATTCAATGTTTTTGGCACCGAAGAGTATGATTGAGGCGGTTAAAGAGGGCTGTAAAAAATATAATCAGCCTGTTCCTGAAACTGTTTTTGAGGTTGCTCAGTGTGTATATTTAAGCCTTGCAAAAACTTATGCGGATACTGTTAAGGGGATTGAAAAGGTTACAGGTAAAACTTTTGAGTCTATAAGCATTATCGGTGGCGGTTGTCAGGACGGATATCTTAATGAGCTTACTGCAAAGGCTACGGGTAAGACAGTTTATGCAGGACCGATTGAGGCGACAGCGCTTGGCAATATATTGGCGCAAATGATGAGTCAGGGTGTTTTTGAAACTGTTGATGATGCACGAGATGCAATAAGAAATTCATTTGAAATTAAAAAGGTTAATGCATAGAAATTTTCGGGCTTGGCGGATTTTCCGCCTTGCCCGTTTTGATGTAAAAAATGGTGGGTATGAAAGTTATTTTTAAAGCTATTGCAATTATTGGGATTTATATTATATTTTATATTTACGGTGCTAAAACAGTTGAAAACGGAGAAGAATATGCTGTAGAAAATAAACCGCAGATAACTGTCCCTGATTTGGGAACAGAGGGGAAGAAAAGCATAAATAAAGCAAAAAAATATGATATTAAGCAGGTAAAAGGTTTTGGGGATAAAAGAGCTAAACAGGTAATTGAATGCCGTGAAGAACTGGGCGGATTTAAGGGCATGGAAGATTTGGTTAATGTATCGGGTATAGGCGTAAAACGATATGAAAAGTTAAGAGAAAAATTCAGTTTGTAGAGAAAAGGGATAAGCTATGAATTACAGAATGGAAATTCAGTATGACGGAACAAGATATCACGGTTGGCAAAGACTTGATAAATTTGAAACTGTTCAGGGAAAAATTGAGGATGTTTTATCAAGACTTTTTGAACATAAGATTGAAATACAGGGTGCAGGCAGAACCGACGCAGGAGTTCACGCAAAAGGTCAGGTTGCAAACTTTAAGGTGAACTGTGAAAAGAATGAGAAAGAGATACTTGAATATCTTAATAAATATCTTCCCGAGGATATAGCTGTAACAAA
>JAZRTD010000214.1:0-5093 GCA_045651845.1 Clostridia bacterium
GGTGATAACATTGAAAGAGCGGCAAAGAGCGGTGTGTCCTATGTTGCTCAGCCTGGCGGTTCAATCCGTGACGATAATGTTATTTCAGCTTGTAATAAACACAATATGGTTATGGCAATGACAAAAATGCGTCTTTTCCATCACTAATTGACTATATGGTTTTATCTTACACAAGATAAAATTAAAATATACGGAGGTCTATCCTATGAAGGTTATGGTAGTCGGTGGCGGAGGAAGAGAACACGCCATCATTAAAAAGCTTAAAGAAAGCAGTAAAGTCAGCGAAATTTTTGCTCTTCCGGGAAACGGCGGAATTGCAAATGATGCAATTTGTGTTCCTATCGGGGCAAAAGAGATTGAAAAAATCGTTGAATTTGCAACTGAAAATAAAATTGATTTTGCAGTTGTTGCTCCTGATGACCCGTTGGTTTTGGGTGCGGTTGACGCGCTTAATGCAATTGGAGTTAAGACATTTGGCCCTAATAAGGCGGCGGCGATTATCGAGGGAAGCAAGGCTTTCTCGAAAAATCTTATGAAGAAATATAATATTCCAACTGCGGAGTTTGAGATATTTGACGACCCCAAAAAGGCTTATGAATATCTTGAAACAGCACCAATTCCAACTGTTATTAAGGCAGATGGACTTGCTCTTGGAAAAGGTGTTATTATAGCCCAGACAAGGGAAGAGGCGAAAGATGCTGTTCGTTCCATTATGGAAGATAAGGTGTTTGGAGCAAGCGGGGAGAATATTGTTATTGAAGAATTTTTGACAGGTCCTGAAGTTTCCGTTCTTTCATTTACTGACGGAAAAACTCTCGTTCCAATGGTTTCATCTATGGACCATAAGCGCGCCAAGGACAATGACGAGGGACTTAACACAGGCGGAATGGGAACAATCGCTCCAAATCCGTATTACACTCCTGAAATTGCGAAGGAATGTATGGAAACAATATTTATGCCAACAATGGAGGCGATGAATAAAGAGGGAAGAACCTTTTCGGGATGTTTATATTTCGGTCTTATGCTGACAGAAAAAGGTCCGAAGGTTATCGAATATAATTGTCGTTTTGGGGACCCTGAAACACAGGTTGTTCTGCCCCTTTTAAAGAGTGACTTAATGGATATTATGCTCCATATAAGCGATGAAACTCTGGACAAAGCAGAGGTTGAATTTATGGACGGCTGTGCAGCGTGTGTTGTTATGGCATCAAACGGATATCCCGAAAAATACGATAGCGGTTTTGAAATTAAAATGCCAACAGACAAAAATATCTATGTTGCAGGGGCTAAAATAGAAGATGGAAAGTTGCTCACTGCAGGCGGAAGAGTTTTAGGGGTTACAGAAACTGCATCAACTCTTAAAGAGGCTATTGACAAGGCGTACGAAACTGTTAAAACCGTATCCTTTGACAATGCGTATTACAGAAAAGATATAGGACAAAGAGCACTCCGTGCATAAAATATGAAAGGCAGGGAAACAAATGGTATACAGAATTTATGTTGAGAAAAAGCCTCATCTTGCGAACGAGGCAAAGGCACTTCTTTCGGATATAACATCACTCCTTCAGATAAAAGGGCTGGAAGAAGTAAGACTTTTTAACAGATATGATATCGAAGATATCGATAAAGAGCTTTTTAATTACTGTGTTAAGACAGTTTTCTCCGAGCCTCAGCTCGATATCGCTTCAGAGGAAATAAGTCTTGATGGATACACGGTTTTTGGCGTGGAATTCCTCCCGGGTCAGTTTGACCAGAGAGCGGCTTCTGCGGCTGAATGTATCCAGCTTATCTCTAAAGGGGAAAGACCACTGGTTAAAACGGCGAAAATTTATGCACTCAAAGGAAATCTTACACAAGATAATATTGATGCAATTAAGAAATATGTAATTAACCCTGTTGAGGCAAGGGAGGCTGACCTTGCTAAAGCGGAAACACTTAAGGTTGAATATGAAATTCCAACAACAGTTAAAACTCTCGACGGCTTCACAAAACTTTCAGAGGACAAGCTCCGTGCATTTATAGATGAATACGGTCTTGCAATGGACTTTGATGATATAAAGTTCTGCCAGAGCTATTTCTTATCGGAAAAGCGCGACCCGACCATTACAGAAATCAGAATGATTGATACATATTGGTCAGACCATTGCCGTCATACAACATTCTTAACGACAATTGATAAAATTACATTTGAGGACGAGCTTCTGCAGAAATCTTACACAAGATATATTGAAACTCGTGAAAAATTAGGAAGAACAAAGCCTGTTAATCTTATGGATATTGCAACACTTGCAACAAGATTTTTGAAATCAGAGGGTAAGCTTGACGGACTTGATGAATCGGAAGAAATAAATGCCTGCACAGTTAAGATTGATGTTGAGTGTGAAGGGAAAACAGAAAAATGGTTGCTTTTATTTAAAAACGAAACACATAACCATCCAACGGAAATTGAGCCGTTCGGCGGTGCGGCAACCTGTATCGGCGGAGCTATCCGTGACCCGCTCTCAGGCAGAAGCTATGTTTATGCGGCTATGCGCGTGACAGGCGCGGCAGACCCAACGGTTCCCGTTTCGGAAACATTAAAGGGTAAGCTCCCGCAGAGAAAGATTGTTACAACTGCGGCTAACGGTTATAGTTCATATGGTAACCAGATTGGTCTTGCAACAGGCCAGGTTGACGAAATTTATCATGACGGCTATGCAGCAAAGAGAATGGAAATCGGTGCAGTTATTGCGGCGGCTCCGGCTGAAAATGTTCGTCGTGAACGCCCGATGGCAGGAGATATTGTTATTCTCCTCGGTGGTAAGACTGGAAGAGACGGTTGCGGCGGAGCAACAGGTTCATCTAAATCCCACAATCTTTCATCTCTTGAAAGCTGCGGTGCAGAGGTTCAAAAGGGTAACGCTCCTGAAGAAAGAAAGCTTCAGCGCCTTTTCAGAAATGCCGAGGCGTCTAAACTTATTAAGCGCTGTAATGACTTTGGTGCAGGCGGTGTTTCCGTTGCAATCGGAGAGCTTGCAGACGGTCTTGAAATTAATCTTGATGCGGTTCCAAAGAAATATGACGGTCTTGACGGAACAGAACTTGCAATTTCTGAATCACAGGAAAGAATGGCTGTTGTTGTTGCAAAAGAGGACGCAGACAGATTCTGTGCCCTTGCTGAAAAAGAAAATCTTGAGGCAACAGTTGTTGCTAAAGTTACAGAAAAGCCGTACCTCACTATGGAATGGAACGGAAATATGATTGTTAACCTTTCCCGTGAATTCTTAAATTCAAACGGGGCTGAAAAGCACACGGAAATCGCACCTGCAAAAATTGAGGCTTACGGTAAGGAGATAGGCGAAAGCTTTACAGAAAATTATGAGGCACTTGCCGGTGACCTTAATATCTGTTCAAAGCGCGGTCTTTCTGAAAGATTTGACTCAACCATTGGTGCGGGAACAGTTCTTATGCCATTTGGCGGAAAGTATCAGAGAACTCCTATTCAGGCAATGGTTAATAAAATCTCTATGGAGAAAAAGGACAGCAAAACCTGTTCGCTTATGGCGTGGGGATATAACCCGTTTATTGCTGAAAAGAGCCCGTATCACAGTGCATATCTGGCTGTTGTTGAATCCGTTTCAAAGCTTATTGCAACAGGCTCTGACTTTAGCGAAGTTTATCTAACCTTCCAGGAATATTTTGAAAAGCCTAACGGCAAGAAAGAAGGTTGGGGCAAGCCGGCAGCGGCACTTTTGGGTGCGTTTGCGGCACAAATGGACCTTGAGATTGCATCAATTGGCGGTAAGGACTCTATGAGCGGAACATTTGAGAATATTGATGTTCCCCCGACACTTGTTTCATTTGCAGTTTCAAAGGATGAAATTAAAAATATAATTTCCCCTGAATTCAAGGGTGCAAATCATAAAGTATACCTTTTGATGCCGGAATACGACGAAAACGGTCTTCCAAAAGCTGACTCATTAAAGGCTCTCTTTGATAAGGTTACAAAGCTTATGAGAGACGGCAAGGTTTATGCAGCATACACACCAACTTACGGTGGCGTTGCAGAAGCAATCCTCAAAATGGCAATGGGTAACGGTTTTGGATTTAAGTTTAATGAAAGTCTTGCGCAAGATATGATTTTTGGATATAACTATGGCGGATTTATTCTTGAAACTGACGGGCTTTCAGAGGGAATATTCCTTGGTGAAACAACAGAGGAAGAAGTTGTTTCTCTTGGCAGTGAAAAGATTGCCCTTAATGACCTTTATGATATTTATGAAGGCAAGCTTGAGAAAATTTATAAGTGCAATATAGAATCAAAGAATGAAACAGTTCCTGCGTTCTCCTATGAGGCAAAGGAAAGAGTTGCACCTGCAATAAAGGTAGCAAAGCCGAAGGTTTTAATCCCTGTATTCCCGGGAACAAACTGCGAATATGATTCTGCAAAAGCCTTTGAAAGAGCGGGTGCAGAGGCAGAAATTTTTGTTATTAACAACCTTTCCTCCAAAGCGATTGCAGAGTCTGCAAAAGCTTTTGCGGAGAAAACACAGCAGTCACAGATTATTTTTGTACCGGGTGGATTTTCCGGCGGTGACGAGCCTGACGGATCTGGTAAGTTTATAACAGCTTTCTTTAGAAGTGCTGAAATCAAGGACGCGGTTTCTGACCTTTTGGATAATCGTGACGGTCTTATGGCTGGTATCTGTAACGGCTTCCAGGCACTCATTAAGCTTGGTCTTGTGCCTTACGGAAAGATTATTGATACTGACGAAAATTGTCCGACACTTACATTTAATACAATTTCAAGACATCAGAGCAAAATTGTTCAAACGAGAATTGCGTCGAATAAATCTCCGTGGCTTGCGAAAACTAATGTGGGTGATGTTTATGCTGTTCCGATTTCCCACGGCGAGGGAAGATTCTTGGCAAGCGACGAGCTAATCCGCGAGCTTGCTGAAAATGGACAGATTATAACCCAGTACACAGATTTAAACGGTGTGCCGACTTATGATATTCAGTATAATCCAAACGGCTCTGCGTTTGCTATTGAGGGTATCTGTTCCCCTGACGGAAGAGTTTTGGGTAAAATGGGACACTCAGAAAGAGTTGGA
>JAZRTD010000215.1:0-1544 GCA_045651845.1 Clostridia bacterium
CCCTGCTCACAGGCGGAAAAAGTAAGGCCAAAACGGAGACTCTTTCTATGATTGAAAGGGGCGAAATTGATATAGTTGTCGGAACTCACGCGGTTTTGACGGAAAATGTAAAGTTTTCAAGGCTTAACCTTGCGGTGACAGATGAGCAACATCGTTTCGGTGTTAAACAAAGGGCAACTTTTTCTGAAAAGGGGAAAAATGTCCATACTCTTGTTATGACCGCAACACCTATCCCCAGAACCCTTTCCCTTATTTTATACGGCGACCTTGACGTTTCGGTTATTGACGAGCTTCCGCCGGGGCGAAAAGAGGTTAAAACCTATGCTGTGGGCGAGAATATGAGGGAGAGAATAAATAAATTTATTGCCTTAAAAATTGCTGAGGGACGGCAGATTTATATAGTTTGTCCTCTTGTTGAGGAAAGCGAAATACTCACTGCAAAGGCTGTTACGGAATATGCAGAAAGCCTTTCTAAGGGCGTGTTTTCCGATTATAGGATTGGTGTTCTCCACGGAAAGATGAAACCAAAGGAAAAAGATGCGGTTATGGAGAGCTTTGCAAAAGGCGAAACGGATATTTTAGTTTCGACAACGGTTATAGAAGTCGGAGTTGATGTTCCAAATGCGTCTGTAATGGTTATAGAAAATGCGGAGCGGTTTGGGCTTTCACAGCTTCACCAGCTTCGGGGCAGAATAAGGAGAGGCATAAACGAGGCGTTTTGTATTCTTTTCTGCAAGTCAAACGGTGAGATTGCAAGAGAACGAATGAAGATAATGCAGGAAACTAATGATGGCTTTAAAATTTCTGAAAAAGACTTGATTTTAAGAGGACCGGGCGAATTCTTCGGGGTAAGGCAACACGGTCTTCCTGAGCTTAAAATTGCCAATTTGTCAGAGGATATGGAAATTTTAAAAATGGCAGGAATGGCGGCAGAGGAAATCCTTAAAGAAGACAGAGAGCTAATGCTTCCCGAAAATCAAAATCTTAAGAAAAGAGTAATGAAACGATACGAAGAGGTTGGCGGAAAAGGTATTCTAAATTAAAGGCTGTCATTTTATGACAGCCTGTTTAATTTAAGTTGTTAAAATATTGACAAGAAGGCAGAAATATTATATAATTTAATGGATAATAAGCGGAAGGAAAAATCAGATGAACGACTATCAGAAGAAAATAAGAAACTTTTCTATAATTGCCCATATTGACCACGGAAAGTCCACTCTGGCGGATAGGCTTTTAGAGCTTACGGGAGTGCTTACCCAGCGTGAAATGCAGGCGCAGATTCTTGATAATATGGAGCTTGAAAGAGAACGAGGGATAACAATTAAGGCCCGTGCCGTAAAGCTTATTCATAAGGCAAGCGACGGGGAGGAATATATTCTTAACTTAATTGATACCCCGGGCCACGTTGACTTTAACTATGAGGTTTCCCGAAGCCTTGCGGCTTGCGAGGGGGCAATATTGGTTGTTGATGCGGCACAGGGAATTGAGGCGCAGACTCTGGCTAATACCTATCTTGCTTTAGAGCACGACTTAGAGCTTGTTCC
>JAZRTD010000216.1:0-2683 GCA_045651845.1 Clostridia bacterium
AGTTAATATGAAAAAATTTAAAATTTTCTCAATGATTGCATATATTATTATGGGATGGTCTGTTGTATTTTTCTGGAAACCTTTTATGACTGCAATAGACATTAATGGTCTTTATCTTCTGTTGGCAGGAGGAATTGCATATACAATCGGTGTTATTTTCTACAAGCTTAAGAATATCAAATATATGCATTATATCTGGCATATGTGCGTTCTTGCCGGCAGTGTATTCCAGTTCTTCTGTATGTTATTTTATGTTTTCAAAAGATAAAAAAAGAGGATGCAAAACATCCTCTTTTTTTATGTAATAAATCCGTCGGGATAACCCGACGGATTTATTTTTTTGTTATTCTACTATTATAATAGTTCTAACATTTCCTGCCTGAATATGAACGAATACTTTAGATGCTGATTCTTTGTTTTTATCGTGCGTTGGATATGCATATAATGTTTCCAAAGCGTCAGAACCTGTTATATCTGTAATTTCAACCGGGTCTTCATTTGTATCATATCTAAGAATTTTAGCACCTTTTACTTTGCTCTTTTCTAATATGAGAACATTGCTGTCATCTTCTGTGCTGCCGTCATCTTCCGTCGTAATTACCATATATTCCTCATCTTCGCTTAAAGATACAAGCGTTCCCAACATAACCTTAATATCAGTGTAGCTTAAATTCTTAGCACTTTCTGTCTCAGCTTTAGTTGGTCTATCACCTTTTGTTATTGTATCTTCCCAAGCGAAATAGTATGGATCTATACCTGATTCATAAAGGATATCTTCATCTTCAAGTGTCGCAAAACCATCATTGTCCACACCGAATCTTACGATATCACCCTTTTCAAGATCCGCTATCTTATCCTCATAATCGAAAGATGCCCAGTATGTTTTTTCGCTTGTTGATGCATTTTCATAACCGGAAATCTTAAGCATTGTTTCACCATTAACAGAGTTTTCTTCTCTCACCAGTTCATTAACTCTGAAAACAGGTGTAGTTGCAAGAACCTTTGTTGAACTATCTCCGCCGTAAAGAACAACAACTTTAGCGGTTGGTGTGGAAGATTTTGTCATATCAAAAGCTTCAATATAGTATGACTTACCGTTTGTAAAATCTGAAGCACTGCCTTTTCTGTATTGGTTTACATTTTTCATATCCGCCGGAACAACAAATACAATAGCTGAGCCAAGATAGATTCTATCGGTTCCAACGCTGAAATACTTATTTGTTGATGTGTATTTCGCAGATTCATCACTCTTAAATCCGCCATACATTCTAAGCTCATCATCTTCAACGTCGCCGCCTATCATATCGTTATTGTTTGTAACAGTTACGATTTCATCAAAAACAGTCAGCCCGTCTGATGTTTTAAGGGTGTATTTGATAAGCTGTCTTGCTCCCTGATTTTCAACTTCAGAATAGAAAGCCTGTTCCTTAGCTGCGTTCCCAAGGGTAGTGTCAATAGCATACTTATATTCCCCGTCAATGGAGCTTCCGTTAATTTTTGTATTCTTCGCAAACGGAATCCACTGCTTTGTTCCTGATTCTGTCATAATCTGAAGATAAACAGGCTCATCAGACATTGCATCTCCGCTATCCTGTTTGAATCCGATTATAAAACCGTATTTCGCACTGTCTGCAGCAGACTCATTTTTAATATAAGCGAAGATTTTTCCGTTTACATCAAGGAAGAATGTATACTTTCCGCCTTTTTCAGGAGTCTCAAGAATTCCGCCATCCTTCCAAGCAGCCTTTGGAGAATAGTCATATTCATTTGAACCAACCTTAAGGCTGTCACTTGAAATTGCGCTTACCTGTCCGCTAACATTCTTATCCATAATAACAACAGTTATAAGCTTTGTTCCGCTGTTATTATTGCTTTCCTTAACTGCAATTGCAGTGTTTTTCTTAATTGAATTGAAAGAAAGCTTTGAACCGCTTGAACTTACGAAAGATATAATCTGGTTATCATCGGTATAGTCAAGGACTACCTGCTTACCCTCTGTTGATGTAATCTTATCGATTACAGTGTAAGTTGAGCTTATAACAGAAGATACTGCGTAATGCTTATACGCATCAATAAATACTACATCATAGTCGCTGTCACTATCTCTGTTAAGAACAGATATCTGTCCGATTTCAGGAAGATTACTGTCAGCCAAAACTTCAGCAAATGAGCTCATTGTCTCATTGTTTCCATAAAGCTTTCCATTATAGATAACAACATTTTTATCATCTAAACCAAATGTTGAAACAGATGATGTTTTTGATGATTTAAAGTATGCAATAGTATTATCGTTACATTTACTGTCTTCAAGCAATTCTGCATCTATCGTCTGCTTTTTCACAGTTTTATTTACTGAGAACATAACGATTTCCCTGTAAGCAGATGTTTTGCTCGGACGGCTGTAATAGGTTATTTTTGCACCGATTTCATCATCATACTCTGTAAGGTTTTCAACGCTGTATGTCTCAACATTTCCTGTTTCAGCATCCATTATCATAACTTCATTTTCTTTAAGATTTACATCAGGAGACTGAAGGCTTGTGTAAGAATTGGAAGCAATGATACCTTCACGCTTTGTAATACCAAGATATTTTTCCATAATCAACTGATTTGTAATAACATCATTTTCTCTTACTTTTAAGTCGGATCGTAGCCATGTCGTTCTGTGAGCCAAGGAGTTGAT
>JAZRTD010000217.1:0-1454 GCA_045651845.1 Clostridia bacterium
CTTTCCGAGGGCGAGACTGTTATTTATGTCCAGTATTCAGGGACGGGCAACGACTTTATGAATATGATGAGAAGTATGCATGGCGGAATGACAGGCGGAGGTATGCCAAGCGGCGGAATGTCGGGTAACAGAAATGGCGGAGCGCCAAGCGGTGGAATGCCGAGCGGCGGAATGTCAGGCAACAGAAATGGCGGAATGCAAGGGGGAAGATAGGTGTCAGATAAGCTTATTTCCGGTGCGGAATATATGATAGATATCCGCGATGTAAAAAAGATTTATAAAATGGGTGAAAATGAGGTCAGGGCGCTAGATGGCGTAAGCCTTAAGATAAAGCCCAACGAATTTGTTGCAATTATCGGTCCGTCAGGGTCGGGAAAATCAACTCTTATGAATATGATTGGCTGTCTTGACACGCCCACAGAGGGGGATTTCTATATTGACGGAAACAAAGCCAGTCAGCTTAAAGATGATGAGCAGGCGTTTATAAGAAATAAAAAAATCGGCTTTATATTTCAGCAATATAACCTTTTGTCAAAGCTGACGGTTGAGGAAAATGTTGAGCTTCCCCTTATATATGCGGGGATTCCCCAAAGCAGACGAAAGGAAATGACAAGGCTTGCTTTAGAGAGAGTTGATATGTTTGACAGGCGAAAGCATAAACCGTCAGAGCTATCGGGCGGACAGCAACAGAGAACATCTATTGCAAGAGCGCTTGCGGCAAGGCCGCCTATAATTCTTGCGGACGAACCGACGGGTGCCCTTGATTCGAAGACAGGTGCAGAGGTTATAAATATGCTTAAAGAGCTTCACGCAGAGGGTAAAACAGTTGTGCTTATTACCCACGATAATAAAATTGCCCATGAGGCGGACAGAATTGTCAGAATTAAGGACGGGAAAATTGTTTTTGACAGTGCAACTGACGGGGATAAATCCCAGGTTAATGTATAGAGGTGAGATAATTGGATTTTTCACAGGCTTTTAAAATGGCGATGAAATGTATAAGCGCAAGTAAGCTCAGGACATTTCTCACTATGCTTGGAATTATAATAGGTGTTTGCGCAGTCATTGTTTTGGTTAGCGTTGTTCAGGGGTCAACGGGGCAAATAACAGAGTCTATTGAATCTCTTGGCGCAAATGCAATAAATGTTACTTTGACAGGAAGAAACTCGGCAAAAAATATCAGCTATGACGAAATGCAGGAGCTTAAGAAGGAGTATCCTGATTTAATACAGTATGTTGTTCCCAGTATGTCATCGTCAGGTGCGATGGTTAAAAACGGCAGTCAGAACATAACAACAACTGTAACGGGAACCAATGCGGATTATATGGATGTTAATGACCGAAATATAATGGTCGGGAGGTTTATAAACGGGCTTGACACGGAAAACAGGCGGAAAAACGCTGTTGTGGGAACATATATAGTAAATGAGCTTTTCGGCGGAAGAAATCCCATT
>JAZRTD010000218.1:0-1036 GCA_045651845.1 Clostridia bacterium
TTAGTTGGGAAATCTCTTAAATCCATTGAGAATGTCAGAGTTTTAGGACCTGTCAGAAAAGACACACAGGTTGAAATTTCAAAAACAGATACATTTGTTTTAAAGGTGAGTCCTCCTGTGAGACCTTCGGGGAATATTGAAGGCTCTGAAAGAATTGTGGTTGTTGGACCGAAAGGAAGCGTTTATCTTAAAGAGGGCGTTATTATTGCCAACAGACACATTCATCTGACTCCCGAATATGCAAAGGCACACGGAATAAATGACAATGACTATGTTGATGTTGAGGTTGAGGGCGTTAAGCCAACCCTTTTCTATGATGTTCAGGTCAGAGTCCGTGATGACTTCAATGTTGAAATGCATATTGACACAGACGATGCCAACTCAACAGGACTTAAAAACGGGGCATTGGTTCGCATAATTAAAAGAAAATAGTTTTATAAAGGAAATGAAAAGGTGATTGTATGTTAGCTTTGGAACGCCAGAAAAGAATAATTGAAATTCTTAGTGCTGACGGTTCTGTGCTGGTAAGTAAATTAAGCGAAGAGCTTGATGTTACAGAGGAAACAATAAGGCGTGACCTTGAAAAGCTTGAAAAACAGGAAATGCTTATCAGAACACACGGGGGGGCTGTCCCTGTTGATGAAAATGATTATGAACTTTCGCTGGAAAAGCGTAAGAATACCAATATAACAGCGAAAGAAAAGCTTGCTAAGGAAGCGGTTAAATTTGTTAAGCCGTGGGATACTGTTTTTCTTGATGCGTCAACAACCACGTTTTATATGGCGAAAGAAATCAAGAAAATGCAAAATGTTACGGTTATAACTAATTCTGTCAGGGTTATAAATGAACTGTCAGGGCTAAAGGATGTTAAGGTTATCGGCATTGGCGGACTTTTAAGCCAAACCCAGTCGTTTGTTGGAAGTCTTGCGGAAGATACCATAGAGAAAAACTATTTTGCCAATAAAATGTTTTTCAGCAGTAAGGGTATTATGGAAGAGGATACCTGGGTCCTTGAAAGCAACGAACAGGAATGTGC
>JAZRTD010000219.1:0-1287 GCA_045651845.1 Clostridia bacterium
CTTTATGTCCATAACATCTGTGCGGAGCATTGGTGCCTCTATGTTGTCACGGGGGTCACGGCCGGGCTTAACAATTTCGTCTAAAATATCCTCAATTGTAGGGATACCAACCCCTGTTTCTTCGCTTAATTTCTTAATGTCAGCCTTTGAAAGCTTATCTTTAATATCCTTGATTTTGCCCGAGCCGATATCCTCGGCAGTATGACCTGTTCTCTCTAATAGAATCTTGGTAAAGTCATAGGATTCGGGATGAACCGAGGTGTTATCTAAAATGTTGTCCCCGTCTGTAATTCTTAACAAGCCTGCACATTGTTCAAAAGCCTTAGGGCCAAGCTTTGCCACCTTTTTAAGCTGGTTGCGGTTTTTGAATTTGCCCGCTTCTTCCCTGTATAAAACAATGTTTTTCGCAATTGCAGAGCTGATTCCTGAAATATACTGAAGAAGCGGTGCAGATGCAGTGTTAAGGTCAACACCAACGCTGTTAACGCAGTCCTCAACAACTCCGCCTAAAGCCTCGTCAAGGCGTTTTGGGTTCATATCGTGCTGATACTGTCCAACGCCGATTGATTTAGGGTCGATTTTAACAAGCTCTGAAAGAGGGTCCTGAGCACGGCGTGCAATAGAAACGGCACTTCTTTGTGTAACATCAAAGTCAGGAAATTCCTCTGCGCCAAGCTTTGACGCGGAATAAACTGATGCTCCTGCCTCGTTTGTTATAATGTATTTAACATCTTCTTTCACATCTTTAAGGGTGTCAGCAACAAATTTTTCAGTTTCTCTTGATGCAGTTCCGTTTCCGATTGAAATAAGATTAACATTATGTTTCTTAATAAGGGTTTTTATAAGCTCTTTCGCACTGTCATACTGTGCGGTCGAATGAGTAACATAAATTACGCCCGTATCTAAAACCTTTCCCGTCCCGTCAACAACACCTACTTTACAGCCCGTCCTGTAACCCGGGTCAAGGCCGATAACCGTGTTATTTTTAATTGGCGGTTGCATAAGAAGGTTTTTAAGATTAACCTTAAATATGCTTATTGCCTGTTCCTGTGCAATATCGGTAAGTTCATTTCTTATATCACGCTCAATAGACGGCGCAATAAGCCTTTTATAGCTATCCTCAATGGCAAACTCGATATAAGATGTGAAAACTGTTTCCTCTTTGGACAGCTCTTTTCTCTTTATTTTGTTAAGAATTTTCTCCTCGTCACAGGCAATGCTGACCGACAAAAATTTCTCTGCCTCACCGCGGTTTATGGCAAGAATGCGATGGGACGCAATCTTTGT
>JAZRTD010000220.1:0-14180 GCA_045651845.1 Clostridia bacterium
TGCATCAGAGCCAAGAGCAACACCGCTTATTGTTGCAAGATACGCCTTTTGTTCTTCCTTTGTAAATGGCTCCGGTTTTTCTTTAAAGATGGTTTCCCAGATTCCATCAGCCAAAACATCTTCATCGTCATCGGAAATATAAATATCAATTGCATTATCCCTCTCAGGTCTTCCAACCGTGTCAAGGAACGGAAGATTAAGCACTTTTTCGTGCTGACGGAGATGCCAGATATCTGCCTTATTGCCCGCAAGTCTTGTGCAGTGAATTCTTGACTGCTGACCTGCCCCAACACCGATTGCCTGACCGTCTTTCGCATAGCAAACGGAGTTTGACTGTGTATATTTTAGTGTGATAAGAGCAATAATCAAGTCACGCTTTGCATCATCAGGGAAATTCTTATTATCTGTTACGATTTCAGTAAGAAGCTCTTCGTCAATTTTAAAGTTGTTTCTTCCCTGCTGGAATGTGATTCCATAAACCTGCTTATTCTCAATTTCATCGGGAACAAAATCAGGGTCAATTTTAACAATATTATATGAACCTTTTCTCTTTTCTTTTAAGATTTCAAGAGCCTCTGGGTCATAATCAGGGGCAATAACCCCGTCACTAACCTCTCTCTTAATAAGCTTTGCAGTTGTCACATCGCACTTATGGGAAAGAGCAATCCAGTCCCCGAATGAACTCATTCTATCTGTTCCTCTGGCTCTTGCATAAGCCGTTGCAAGCGGGGATTCGTCAAGACCCTCAATATCATCAACCCAGCATGCTTTCTTAAGAGTTTCACTCATTGGAATACCAACTGCAGCAGATGTTGGACTAACGTGTTTAAAGGAAGTTGCCGCAGGAACACCGCCAAGAGCCGCGCTTAACTCTTTAACAAGCTGCCAGCTGTTAAATGCATCAAGAAAATTTATATAACCAGGCTTTCCACAAAGAATTTCAATTGGAAGCTCACTTCCGTCTGCCATAAAAATCTTTGCAGGCTTTTGATTGGGGTTACATCCATATTTAAGTTCAAATTCTTTCATTCTTCGTTCCTCCTACTTATTCTTGTTAATTAAACGATTTGTTTCCGCACCCGTTTCAAGGTCGACAAAACGAACATAAAGAGAAATTTTGTTCTGCTCGTTAAGATTTTCCCAGATACCGTTTGTGAACTCATCAATATCGTTAGGGATTGCAACCCTTTCAGGCTCTCCGCAGAATGTCGGGATTGGGTTTCCGTCACAGATGTATGTGTGGAGGAAGTGCCCAAGTCCATTAATCGGAGAATACGAATAATGATAACGGTTACAGCCTGTTCCCTCTGCGTCTGCACTCTTTAAGATACTCATTTCATAAGTGAAATCAGGCTTATCAAATGTGAACATTGCGCTGATTCTTGGTGTGAGGTTTGGAGCATCAGGCTCAAATTCACGGGTTGTCAGCGCCTCTATAAAGGACTTTTCTTCCTTTAAGAAGTTATAAATCGTATCTGTCTGGTCACCGTTTGTAACGATAAGCTTATTTTCATAAACTTTAATCGGCGAATAGATTATAAGGGACGGGTCCTCAACCTTTGAAGCATCAAAGGGGTGAATAATAACCTCACTTCCGTTTTCAACAAAGACACGGTTACGGCTGTTTTCGCTCCTTCCCATAATAAAATATGCAAAGACCGCTTTCTTTCCGTCCTCACTTTTTCCGCAGATTATACCTCTGCCTGCATAAGAATTATTCTTAAGCAAATCTTCAATTCTGTTTATCTCGTAAATATTCATTCTTATCTCCTTTTACTTTTCATAATCTTCTTTGCAACCATTTCCGTTGCCTGGGGAAGAATTATCCATTCCGCGTGGCGCATAACTCTCATTTGAAGAGAGCTTGGTGTGTCGCTCCGAAGAATTTTAACGGGCTTTTGAAGGATTATCTCTCCGCCGTCAGGAATTTCATTAACATAATGCACCGTTGCACCCGTAACCTTAACTCCGTAGGAAAGCGCCGCCTCATGGACACGAAGTCCGTAAAAACCTTCTCCGCAAAATGACGGAATAAGGGACGGATGGACATTTATAATTTTATTCTCGTATTTTTTTATAAAGGTCTTGCTCAAGATACTCATAAATCCTGCAAGAACAATAAAATCAATCTGACTTTCCTCAAGTTGTTTTAAAATCTTCTCTTCAAATTCCTGCTGATTTTTGCAAGCTTTTTTTGAAACAATAACCGCAGGAATATCATTCTCTTCCGCACGGGTCAGCGCATAAGCCTCGGGATTGCTGGATATAACCAGAGCAATCTCTCCGCTTTTTATAACACCGCTCTTTTGTGCATCAATAAGCGCCTGAAGATTAGTTCCTCCGCCTGAAACCAAAACTGCTATTTTAGCCTTTAGCATATTGTCACCTTATCCTCTGACTTAACGATTTCGCCGATTATGTATGCATCTTCTCCGCTTTCTTTAAGGCTCTTAAGCGCCTCCTTTGCCTCGTTCTTTGATACAACAAGGCTCATACCAACACCCATATTAAAGGTGTTGAACATATCTCGCTCTGAAATATTTCCTGTCTTTGCAATAAGGTCAAAAATCGGGAGAACCTTAACCGCGCTTCTGTCAATTTTTGCACCAAAGCCATCAGGAAGACTTCTTGGGATATTTTCATAAAATCCACCGCCTGTTATATGAGAAACCGCCTTAACAGTAACCCTTTCAAAAAGGGCAAGCATAGGCTTAACATAGATTTTTGTTGGTGTTAAAAGCGTTTCTAAAATTGACTTACCGCCAAGCTCGTCGCAAGGGGATTTAATATCCGCATTCTCAATATCAAACACTTTTCTCACAAGAGAAAATCCGTTTGAATGCACCCCAGATGAAGGGATACCGATTATAACATCTCCCTCTTCTATTTTGGAATTGTCAAGCACCTTTGACTTGTCAACAACACCAACAGAAAAACCTGCAAGGTCATATTCATCTATTGGGTAAAATCCAGGCATTTCAGCAGTTTCACCGCCAATTAAGGCACAGCCTGACTGAACACAGCCCTCTGCAATACCTGAAACAATATCCGCAATCTTTTGAGGAACATTCTTTCCGCAAGCTATATAGTCAAGAAAGAAAAGAGGTTTTGCACCGCAACAGATAATATCATTAACGCACATCGCAACACAGTCAATACCAACCGTGTTATGCTTATCCGACAAAAATGCAAGCTTAAGCTTTGTTCCAACGCCGTCTGTTCCGCTTACTAAAACAGGTTTTTCAATTCCTGTCATATCAAGCTCAAAAAGACCGCCGAAACCGCCGATATCCGTTGTTTTTCCGTTTACCATTGTTTTTGCAATATGCTGTTTCATAAGTTCAACGGCTCTGTATCCCGCTGTGATGTCAACTCCTGCTGCTGCATAGCTTTCACTGTAACTTTTCATAATCTTTATCCTTTCTTAAGTTCAATAATTCTCTTTGTTATTCTTTTCCGTTCCAGCAATATGTGCAAAGCTTACACGGCTCAATGCCGATAGCCTCAACCAAGCCCTCTAATGACTGAAATTCAAGTGATGTGAAATTAAATTTTTCACAAATTGCCTTGCGCAGTTTTTTTCCTCTTTCCGTTTTGGAATCACTGTATTCATCAATATACTTCATTCCTTCTTCACCCTCAAGCTCCATAATGATACGGCGTGCAATAAGTTCCATATCGTCGGTGCCTCTTGTGAAGTTAAGATATTTACAGCTATACATAATAGGCGGACAAGCTGACCTCATATGAACGGACTTGGCGCCGTTTTCATAGAGAAAATCAACCGTACCTTTAAGCTGTGTTCCTCTGACAATCGAGTCATCAACAAAGAGAAGATTTTTATCGTGGATAAGATTTTCCACAGGGATTTGCTTCATTTTTGCAATTTTATTTCTGTCCGTCTGGCTTGACGGAGTAAAGCTTTTTTGCCAGGTTGGAGTATACTTTATAAACGGTCTCGCAAAAGGAATATGACTCCTGTTTGCATATCCTATTGCATGAGGCGTTCCCGAATCAGGCACTCCGCAGGCATAATCAATGCCCTCTAAAAGTCCTGCCTCTCTGTCATTTTCCGCCATAATCTCGCCGTTACGGTATCTCATAATTTCCACATTGACTCCCTCATAATTGGAAGTTGGGAAACCGTAATATGACCAAAGGAACGAACAAATCCGCATTTCCTTTTCAGGCGGTGATAAAACGGTTATTCCGTCCGCCGTAATCTCAACAATTTCTCCGGGGCCAAGCTCTTTTTCACTCATATAACCAAGCTTTTTATATGCATAATCCTCAAATGAGACTGCAAATCCATCTTCATTTTTCCCGATAAGAATAGGAATTCTGCCATATTTATCTCTCGCGGCAATAATTGCCCCGTCCTCTTTCAAGATGAGAATTGATGCTGTTCCGTCAATAACGCTTTGGGCAAACTTAATTCCGTCAGCAAAGTTGTCCTTTTGGTTTATAAGGGACGCAATAAGCTCTGTTGAATTTACCTTTCCCCCTGTCATAACGCCGAAATGACCGCCGTTATTTAGGATATACTCATTTATAAGCTCTTCCGCATTGTTTATCCGCCCGATTGTGCTTATCGCATAGGCACCAATACTTGAGCGGATAAGAAGAGGCTGTGGGTCGCTGTCACTTATACAGCCGATTGCACTTTTCCCGTGCATATCATCAAAAATTTTCTCAAACTTTGTCCTAAAAGGTGAATTTTCAATATTGTGAATATCCCTTTGCAGACCCTTTTCATCGTCAACGGCAGCCATTCCTGCTCTTCTTGTTCCAAGATGCGAATGATAGTCCGTCCCGAAAAAAACATCGGAAATTGCGTCATGCTTACTGACTGTTCCAAAAAATCCTCCCATGTTTTTACCTCCGTATAGTCAATTCTTTAATTAGCCGTTAAACTGCTCTTCTATAGCCTTATTCTTTTCAAGCACCTTATCAGATGCCGCCTTTCTTGCCGAAATAAGCTTATTTGAAAGTTCCTCATCGCTTACCGCAAGAATCTGTATACAAAGCAGAGCGGCATTAACAGCACCGTTTATCCCAACTGTTGCAACAGGTATGCCCGGGGGCATCATAACAGTTGATAAAAGGGCGTCAACGCCGTCAAGACAAGCGGCTTTAACAGGAATCCCAACAACAGGGAGAGTTGTGTTTGCCGCAATTGCACCTGCAAGATGAGCGGCCATACCTGCCGCAGCAATAATTGCTCCAAATCCATTTTTGATTGCATTCTGAGAAAAGCTTTTCGCTTCCTCAGGAGTTCTGTGTGCAGAAAAAACATGCACCTCATAAGGAACACCGTATTCTTTAAGAGTATTAATAGCTTTCTCAACAACAGGAAGGTCACTGTCGCTTCCCATAATTATACCGATTTTTTTCATATTTTAACCTCCGTTATAAGATTAAGCAAACAAAAAGGGCAGACAAATCCGCAAAACGAGGATAAGTCTGCCCAGACGGTCGGCTTTAATATACCCCATGCTCCCACGCGGTTTTCCGCATAAATCCGTCAGTCACAAAGGGCTTAAAGGTCACGTTTTTCCGTTTGATAATAATTATCGAAAGAACAGACCAAAAACATACACTAATTATACCAGTAAAAGGGGGATTTTGTCAAGTGTTTTTGTCGAAAAGTTGTTCTATTTCTGCATATAATTTTTATTACCTCATAAACACAAAAATATTTGCATTTATTACGTTTATGTGGTAAAATTATTTATGTATAACACTTTTCAGGAGAGGACTATGAATATTTACTACAATTCACGGGATTTAAAATATAAAAAGCCTTTCGGGGCAGTTAAAACAGGAGATAAAGTTACTTTTTTTATTTCCTGCGAGGCAGATGCGGTTACACTCAGGCTATGGTTTGACAACTCTGAAACCCTTGTGCCTATGACATCGATTGACGGCGGATTTACCGTATCTTTCGCTATGCCCGAAACTCCACAGCTTTTATGGTATCACTTCATAATCGATACCAAAGAGGGCAGGAAATTTTATTTTAACAACGAGAAACGCTATGGCGGAGAAGGAATTTTAAAGGATATTCCCGTGGGGAATTCCTATCAGATTACTGTCTTCAAAAAAGATTTCAAAACACCCGACTGGTTCAAAAATTCAGTTATGTATCAAATTTTTCCAGACAGGTTTTTTGGGAGCGAAGTTCTGCCTAAAAAGCGTGATGAATATATTCTTCATAAAGATTGGTACGAGCCTTTTGTATTTCAGAAACACCCCCACGAAAACGGGCCTGCATGCAATGATTTCTATGGCGGAAATTTAAAAGGTATATGCGAAAAACTGCCTTATCTCAAGGATTTAGGTATAAGCGTTATCTATCTTAACCCGATTTTTGATGCCTATTCAAATCACAAATACGACACCGCAGACTATTCAAAAATCGACCCAATGCTTGGCACAGAAGAGGATTTTATATTCCTTTGCCAAGAGGCTGAAAAGCTTGGTATCCGCATTATACTTGACGGTGTATTTTCTCACACGGGAAGCGACAGTATTTATTTCAATAAATACGGAAATTACGGTGAAAATCAAGGTGCATTCCGCGACAAAAATTCTCCTTACCGCAACTGGTATAAGTTTGCCGATGGCGGAAATTATGAAAGCTGGTGGGGATGCACAAATCTCCCAAATATAAATGAAACCGAGCCGACATATTTAGACTATATTTTAAGGGATAGGGATGCTATAATAAAGAAGTGGCTCCGTTGGGGGGCTTCCGGCTGGAGGCTTGATGTTGCCGACGAACTTCCGGGGGAGTTTATAAAAATTCTCCGCAGTGAGGCAAAGTCCGAAAAAAATGATTGCGTTATAATCGGGGAAGTCTGGGAAGACGCCTCAAATAAAATCAGTTACAGCCAGCAAAGGGAATACCTTTTGGGCGACGAGCTTGACAGTGTTATGAACTATCCCTTTAAGGATAGTATGATTGATTTTATTATGGGAAACATTGACGCAAAGCAGTTTGAAAACCAAATAATGCAGATTATGGAAAACTACCCCAAAGATGTTTTATACAGTCTTATGAATATTGCAGGAACCCACGATACCGAACGGATAAAGACTGTTCTTGGCGGGAAAAATATCCCTGATAACGCAAACGAATACGATAAATGGTGTTTCTCCTTAAACGGAACAGATGAAAGCGTCGCTCTTGAGAGAGTAATGCTTATGGCGTTTATGCAAATGACCTTTGTTGGCGTTCCTTGCATATATTACGGTGATGAAATCGGTATGGAAGGCGGCCACGACCCCTATAACCGCAAGCCATACAGCTGGAGAAAAATCAATCCCGAACTTTTTGATTTTTACAAGATACACATAAAATTCCGAAATGACAATGACTTCCTCAAAAGAGGAAGCTTTATCCCGATTTACTCCCAGGGAAGTATTTTCATATATCTTCGTCAAATCAAGGGCGGAAAAGATGTATTTGGAAATAAAGCGGAAAACGGCTGTGCAATTTTCGCTGTAAACTGCGGAAATGAAACCTTTGAGGCCCCCTCCTCCATTCTTGGTCAACACGCTTGTCTTTTACCTGAAAAAGTGGATAAAATCGTGCTTTTACCGCGGGATACTAATATTTTTTGGGAAAAATAACTATAGTACCTGCTTTATTTTGGTAAAGATTGTTATAGACAAAAAGTTCAAAGTTTGTTACAATTATAGTAGTAGTAAAAATATACTATTTTTTGTAAAAATATAAAAGATTTTTTTTGCAAAATCACCAAAAAAACAAAGGAGACATTATGCAAAAAACAACAAAGCGAAAAGAAAAAGTTAATTTTGTTTCCGAGCAACTTATGTATCTTTTTAACCAGGGCAAGCATTATAATTTATATAAAATGCTTGGCGCCCACAAAGAAAAAAAAGGATATAGATTTGCGGTCTGGGCACCTAACGCGGTGTCTGTTTCCCTTGTCTGCGACCATAACGGCTGGGACAAAAACAAAAACCCTATGTCCCTCCACGAAAATCACGGGATTTGGGAAACTTATATCGAGGGCATAAAAGACGGTGAGGTATATAAGTATCTTATCGAAACAAGAAACGGAGAGTTTTTATATAAGGCTGACCCTATGGCGTTTTACAGTCAGGTCCGCCCCGAAACTGCGTCAGTTACCGCTGACCTTTCATATAACTGGAATGACGAAAAATGGATAGAAAAGCGGAACAAAACCTTGCCTTACGATAAGCCTATGAATATTTACGAGATGCATCTCGGCTCCTGGAAAACTCACGATGACGGCAGTTTTCTGACCTATCGGGAAATGGCAGATGAGCTTATCCCTTATGTTAAAAAGCAAGGCTATACTCATATCGAGCTTATGCCCCTTGCGGAATTCCCTTTTGACGGCTCCTGGGGGTATCAGGTTACGGGGTATTACAGTGCAAACAGCCGTTTCGGTCATCCAACGGATTTGAAATATTTTATTGATAAGTGCCACGAGGCTGGTATTTCTGTTGTTATGGACTGGGTTCCTGCCCATTTCCCCCGTGACAGCCACGGTCTTGCCAGATTTGACGGGAGCTGTCTTTATGAACATCCCGACAGCCGTCGGGGCGAGCACAGGGAATGGGGAACTCTCGTTTTTGACTGGACCAAAACAGAAATTCATTCTTTCCTTATATCCAATGCCATTTTCTGGCTTGATGAGTATCATATTGACGGACTTCGGGTTGATGCGGTTTCCAGTATGCTTTATCTTGATTACAACCGTCAAAACGACTGGCTCCCTAATAAATACGGCGGAAAGGAAAACCTTGAAGCCATTGAGTTTTTGCAATCTTTAAACTGTGCCGTTTTTGAAAGATTTCCAAATGCTTTAATGATTGCAGAGGAGTCAACCGCCTGGGGCGGTGTTACAAAGCCTGTTTATGAGGGCGGGCTTGGATTTAATTTTAAGTGGAATATGGGTTGGATGAACGATATTTTAAGATATATGTCTATGGACCCTTATTTCCGTGGCTCAAACCATAATCTCCTTACATTTTCAATGATGTATGCCTATTCCGAGAACTATATTCTTCCTCTTTCCCACGATGAAGTTGTTCACGGAAAAAAATCTCTCATTGATAAGATGTACGGCGACTATGAGCAGAAATTCAAGAGTTTACGGCTTTTATACAGCTTTATGTATGCCCACCCCGGCAAGAAAATGCTTTTTATGGGTGATGAGTTTGCCCAGTTTATAGAATGGCGTTTCGCCGAGGGGCTCCAGTGGCATCTTTTAGATTATGACAGACATAGGCAAATGCTTGATTTTACAAAGGATTTGAATAAATTCTATTTATCTCATAAAGCATTCCACGAAAACGACAACGATTGGGACGGTTTCACCTGGATAAATGCAGAAGACTCCCAGCATAGCACTATAAGCTTTATGAGAAAAAGCCGCAGCGGACGGGATAAAATTATTGCCGTACTGAATTTTGCGGCATCTAACCACGAAAGCTACCGTATTGGTGTCCCGACATCAGGAGAGTACGGAGTTGTATTTACCACCGATGATGAAAAATACGGCGGAGAAGGCAGGCTTAACGGCACCTTCAAAGCAATAAAGGGAAAAACCGGCAATTTCGATTATTACATCGAAGCTGACCTTCCCGGTCTTTCCTCTATGTATCTTAAAAAGGTCGCCAAGAAAAGAAAAGCTAAGTAAACGTTTGGGAGGCGTATTTTTATGAATTCAAAAGAATGTGTAGCAATGATACTTGCAGGCGGACAGGGAAGCCGTTTGGGGGCACTTACTACCAATGTTGCAAAACCCGCTGTACCCTTTGGCGGAAAATACAGAATTATTGATTTTCCGTTAAGTAATTGCAGCCATTCCGGTATTGATACGGTTGGTGTTTTAACCCAGTATCAGCCATTGGAACTTAACACATATATAGGAAGCGGACAGCCCTGGGACCTCGACCGACGAAACGGCGGCGTTTATGTTCTTCCTCCTTATGTTTCCGCAGAAAAAGGAGAATGGTATAAGGGAACAGCTAATGCCATTTATCAGAATATTGGTTTTATAAGCCAGTTTAATCCTGAATATGTTGTTATTCTCTCTGGTGACCACATCTATAAAATGGACTACGCTGCTATGCTTAAAGCACATAAAAAAGCCGGTGCTGATGCAACCATTGCGGTTATAGAAGTTCCCTGGACAGAGGCATCCCGTTTTGGTATTATGAATACTGATGAGGATATGAACATCACAGAATTTGAAGAAAAGCCTGAAAAACCCAAGAGCAACCTTGCGTCAATGGGTGTTTATGTTTTCAGTTGGGGCCCTCTTAAAAAATACCTAGTAGCAGACGAAAACGACCCTGACTCCAGTAACGATTTTGGCAAAAATATTATTCCACAGATGCTTAAAAACGGTTTAAAGCTTTTAGCTTACCGTTTCGACGGATACTGGAAGGATGTGGGAACTATACAGAGTCTATGGGAAGCCAATATGGAGCTTTTGGACGAAGACCCGAAATTTGTTTTGGACAGCGGGTCCTGGAAGATTTACAGTAAAAACCCTGTTCTCCCTCCTCAATATATTTCTGAAACCGCTAAAATTACCAACAGCTATATAACAGAGGGCTGTGAAATCAGCGGAAAAGTTGAACACTCTGTCATTTCTGCAGGTGTTACAGTTGAGGAAGGTGCAATCATCCGAGATTCTATCATTTTCGGCGGAGTTCATATAGGGGCAAATGCCGTTGTTTACAAGTCTGTTATCGGCGCAAACACTTTTGTTTCTCCCGGAGCAAAAATCGGTTGCAATGACGATGATGCAAACTGCGACTATATTAACGAAAAGATTTGCACAGATAATATTACTCTCCTTGGCGGTAATATTGTTATAGATGAAAAAATCAAAATCAAGAGCGGTTCTATGGTTGTCAAAAATGTTATGAATGATGCAGCTGAAGATGCCGTAAAGGCGTAGCAAAGGGGAGGAATTAATATGCAAAATAATATTATGGGACTTATCTTCTCGGAGAATCCCGAGGCGAATTTAGGCGATTTAACCAACAAGAGAGCCCTTGCTGCTGTTCCTGTTGGCGGGCGTTACAGAATTATCGATTTTGTGTTGTCGAATATGGTCAATTCAGGTATAATAAATGTTGGTATAACAACAACTGCAAGAACTCAATCCTTAACAGACCATCTGGGAACAGGAAAGGACTGGGATTTGGACAGAAAAGGAAACGGCCTTTTCCTTCTTCCTCACTATGACAGCGATAATGTTGTGGGCGGAATTCAGAACATTTTTAATGCTTTCGGCTTTTTAAAGCGCGCAAAACAGGATTATGTGGTTGTCAGTGATTGCAACACCGTCTGCAACATAACATATGATGATGTTATGGCTTTTCATACTGAAAACGAGGCAGATATTACGCTTATTTATGCCAACGTGGGGAAAATCCCTGAATCTGAGCTTAAGCGTCATATTTTCCTTGACGTCAATGATGATAACCGTATAACCGATATGCAGATATATCCAACCGTTCAAAAATCCGACTTTTCGTATCTTCATTCGTTCCTTATCAAAAAGGATTTGCTCTTAGAACTTGTGGGTGACTGTATGGCACACGGCAAGCAGGCTATCGCTATGGATATGCTTTTAGAAAACATTTCAAGACTGAAGATTTTAGGATATAAGTTCGAGGGATACCACAAGGAAATTGACAGTATCCGTTCATATTATCTGTTTAATCTTGACCTTCTCAAAAAGGATGTCCGTGACGAGCTTTTCGGCACAATTGACGACAACAAAATTTTTACAAAGGTCAAAGATATGATTCCGACAAAATACGGAAGAAATTCAAATGTTTCCAACTCATTTGTCGCTGACGGCTGTACTATTGAGGGAACAGTTAAAAACTGCGTCATTTTCCGAGGGGTTACCGTTGGAGCCGGGGCAACTGTTGAAAATGCGATTATTATGCAGAATTCTCAAATTCTCGAAAACTGCCTTGTTGAAAATGCAATCTTTGACAAAGAGGTTGTTCTCCGCAAGGGCAAAAAGCTTGTGGGTCAGGAAACATACCCCGTTGTCATCGGAAAAAGAGTTATTGTTTAACTTTCAGGGAGGTAAGACATGAAAATACTTATGGTTTCATCAGAAGTTGCGCCCTATGCAAAAAGCGGCGGACTCGGCGATGTTTTAGGTGCTCTGCCCCAAGCCCTTGCGAGGATGGGAAATGAGGTTGCGGTTGTGCTTCCAAAATACGGCGCAATCAAAGAGGAATACCTGAATCAAATGTACTACAAATTTTTCATATACGTTCCTCTCGGCTGGAGAAATAAATACTGCGGAGTCTTTGAGCTTATCAAAGACGGCGTTAAATATTATTTCATTGATAATGAATACTATTTCGGCGACAAAGAGCTCTATAAGTGGAACGATTTGGAACGATTTGCCTTTTTTGACAAGGCGGCTCTTGAAATTTTAAAGGGAATAGATTTTAAACCCGATATAATCCATTGTCACGATTGGCAAGCAGGGATGATTCCTGTGCTTCTTGACGCATATTATAGGGCTGACGGATTTTATTCTGATATTAAAACTATGTTTACAATCCACAACCTTCGTTATCAGGGCCTATACAGCGTTGAAGCGGTTTCAGACTTTTTCTCTGTCAATATGGGATACTTCACTGACGATAAGCTTGAATTTCACGGATGCGCCAATCTTTTAAAGGCGGGACTTGTTTATTCAAATCTTATAACAACAGTCAGCCCCACTTATGCAGAGGAAATAAAGACTCCTCTGGGCGGAGAGCGTCTTGACGGACTTCTTCGTGCAAGAGAAAACTCTCTCTCGGGCATCATAAACGGCATTGATTATGATGAATATAACCCTCGCCGTGATGAGTTGATTTTTGAGAAGTATAACCTTAACAACTTTAGAAACGGGAAAAAGGCAAATAAACTTGCTCTTCAGCAGCAGCTTGGACTTCCGCAAGACGGGGAAAAGGTTATGATTGGACTTGTTTCAAGGCTGGTTGACCAGAAAGGTCTTGACCTCATTTCCGCTGTTATGGACGACCTTATGGGAATGGATATTCAATTTGTTGTTGTGGGAACGGGTGAAGAAAAATACGAAAATATGTTCAGGCATTATGCTTGGTGCAATCCCGAAAAAATGTCTGCAAATATAATGTTCTCCAACGAAATGGCACACAAGGTATATGCGGCATGCGATTTATTCCTTATGCCCTCCTTGTTTGAGCCTTGCGGACTTGGTCAGCTTATTGCCCTGTCTTACGGGACAATTCCCATTGTCCGTGAAACAGGCGGTCTTAAAGACACAATTAAGGCATATAATGAATTTACGGGCGAAGGAAACGGCTTTAGCTTCGCAGAATATAATGCCCACGATATGCTCCATACCATACGGCGTGCCGTCGATTTCTTCTCGAATAAGGATATCTGGTACAAGATAGTCCGACGGGCTATGAAAGAGAATTTCTCCTGGGAGGAATCCGCTAAAAAATATATTGAACTCTACGAGAGTCTTATGTAAGATATAAAATGAAAGGTGAAAATAAATGGCAAAAAAGATGACAAAAGCGGAATATAACGCTCAAAAAGAGCAGATTAAAAGCTTAATTGCGAGCAAACTCCGCAGACACTATGCAAAAACTTTTGAAACTGCAACTCCGGCACAGATTTATAAAGCTTGTGCTGCAACGGTTCAGGATACAATTATGGAAAAATGGGCGCTTTCCCGTGAACGGCTTGAAAAAGGTGATGAAAAAGAGCTTTATTACCTGTCCTTTGAATTCCTTATGGGAAGAGCACTCGGCAACAACTTAATCAATATTATGCAAATGGATATTTACCGCGACACTTTAAAGGAATGCGGTCTTGACCTTTCCCAAATTGAAGAGGTTGAAAATGATGCAGGTCTTGGGAACGGCGGTCTGGGCAGACTTGCGGCTTGCTTTTTAGACTCCCTCTCAACCCTTGAAATTCCTGCATTCGGTTGCGGAATCCGTTATGAATACGGACTTTTCCGTCAAAAAATTGTTGACGGTTATCAGACGGAAATGCCCGACCCGTGGCTTGAAGACGGTAACGCCTGGGAGGTTGAACGCCCTGAAGACCAGGTTGAGGTTCACTATAACGGCCGTATTGAGGAATACTTTGA
>JAZRTD010000221.1:0-1659 GCA_045651845.1 Clostridia bacterium
AAGTTTATGAACGAGCTTCTTGCACTTAAGGGGAGCGACGCCAATAAATTGAGAAAGGCTATTTTCAGTAATTCGGTGGACTGTGAAATTGATGCACAGGGCAGAATACTTCTTCCTGCAGAATACAGAGGCTTTGCAAAAATTTCAAGGGAAGTGGCATTTATCGGTATGTGTGACCACGCTGAAATCTGGGATAAGGCAACATGGGATAAGCAGACGGAGGGAGCAGATTTTACACCGGAGGGCATAGAAGCTCTTATGGAGAAGCTTGGTCTTTAAGAGATAAATTAGTTGCAGAAGGTCTGTGGAGAATAAAATGGAATTTAAACATATTTCAGTTTTGCTTAAGGAAAGCGTTGAGATGCTTAATGTGAAAAGCGACGGGGTGTATGTCGACGGAACATTGGGCGGCGGCGGACATTCAGAGCTTATTATAAAACAGCTGGAAAATGGAAGACTTATAGGGATTGACCAGGATAAGGCTGCCATTGCCGCAGCAAGCGAAAGACTTAAGCCGTATAGTGACCGGCTGACAGTTGTTCACCGAAATTTTTCTGAAGTTAAAAATATTCTTAATGAGCTTAAAATAAAAGAAATTGACGGAGCTATCCTTGACTTGGGGGTTTCTTCCCATCAGCTTGACGAGGGAGAGCGAGGCTTTAGTTATAATACTGATGCAAGACTTGATATGAGAATGAACAAGGAGCAGAGCTTTTCGGCTTTCGAGCTTGTCAATACATATTCGGAAGAAGACTTGAAAAGAATTATTTATGCATACGGAGAGGAAAGATTTGCACCGCATATTGCGGGGTTGATTGTTTCGGAGAGGGCGAAAAAGCCTATAGAAACCACCTTTGAACTTTCCGATATTATAAAAAGAGCAATGTCGAAATCTCAAAGATATGCGGACAAGCATCCCGCTAAAAGAACTTTTCAGGCAATAAGAATAGAAGTTAACCGCGAACTTGAAATTCTCGAAAATGCACTGAGAGATTTCGTATCGGTGTTAAGGCCTGGCGGAGTTTTAGCGGTTATAACCTTTCATTCTCTTGAAGACAGGATTGTTAAAAATGTTTTCTCGGATTTAATATCGGGATGTGTTTGCCCTAAAAACTTTCCCGTTTGTATATGCAATAAAAAACCAAGCGGAAAGCTTGTTAATAAAAAACCCATTGTTTCGGGGAAAGATGAGCTGGAAATTAATAACCGTGCTCACAGTGCAAAACTGCGTGGGATTATAAAACTTTAGTAAGGAGATGGGAAAATGAGTTATCAGAGCTTTAATACAAGCAGTGCTTATAAGCTTGAGTCTTATGATGAAAAGCTACAAAAACCGACAACTCATATGAAACGGAATCCAAACAGAAAAGTTAATAAAAAAGCAGTTTTTGTCAGGAAAGCAAAGAAATATGCTATGATTGCAACTGTTGTTGTACTTGCGTTTATGATGGTAAGAGGCTATGTTGCATTGGATGAGCTTGACGGGACGATAACAAATCTTAAAAAGGAATACAGCTCAATAACTGCTGAGAATCAGGCAATTCAGGCGGAAATTGATAAAAATCTTGACCTTGAGGAGTTGCAGTTTATTGCAACAGAGGAATATGGTATGACAAGACCTGAACGATATCAGGTGTTCTATGTTGATATTGAAAACGG
>JAZRTD010000222.1:0-14816 GCA_045651845.1 Clostridia bacterium
CGAATAACCTCTGCCCTTTTAACATCTCTGTCCGCCACTGTTTCAATGTTATAGCTTGCCGACAGGGTTGCAGGCAGAATTGAATATAAAATTTCACTCAGTTTTTCAAGGTCTGTCTCCTTGATTATACCCAGATTTATGCCAAGTCGTACATCGGATATGCAATTAAGTGCCTCCCCCGACCCCATAACTCTTGCATATTTTAGTGTTCCAAGGGCACGCATAACTTTATCCTCAATTCTGAATTTATCCGCAAGATAAATTTTCTGCTGTAAAGAGCGCTCCTGAGAGATAATTTCGCTTATAATCTCCATAAGCTTTTGCGCCGTTTCCTCCTCGGTTATACCAAGGGTTACCTGGTTGGAAATCTGATATATATTCCCAAGGCTCTGGCTTCCTTCCCCGAAAAGTCCTCTAACCGCAATCCCCATTTTTGAAAGGGACCTTGAAAGGGAATCAATTCTTCCCGCCATTGTTATCCCGGGCAGACAAACCATAACCGATACTCGAAGTCCTGTCCCCACATTGGTGGGGCAACAGGTAAGATATCCAATCTTTTCCGAAAAGGCATAGTCAAGATTTTCTTCCAAAATATCGTCAATTTCCATTGCGGATTTTAAACATTCCTCAACGGCAAACCCCTCGTGCATTGCCTGAATCCGAAGATGGTCCTCCTCCATAAGCATAACGCTTATCCTCTGGTCATCGGATAAAACCAGTCCTCGCTTTATACTTCCGTCTGTTAAAAGCGGACTTATAATATGCCGTTCTGCAAGGGCTTTTTTCTCTCTGTCGGGCATATTGGAAAGGTCAAAGAATCTGGTGTTTTCTATTTTTTCCGACGCGGATTTAAGGATATTTATAATTTCCTCCTGCTGAGCCTTGTCAGCACGGCTCGGGAAAGGCTTATTCTTTAAATTTCTTGCAAGCCTTACCCTCGTTGAAAGAACTACATCGCCCATATTGCCGAATTTGGTGTACCACATTACTTTTCCCCTCCTTCTTTTAAAGCATTAATCTCGTCACGGAGCTTTGCCGCCATTTCAAATTCCTGATTTGAAACCGCCGCGTCAAGCTCTGACTGAAGCCGTCTTATTTTTGCCTCACGGCTTATTTCCTTTTCGCCCCGCTTCGGGATTTTCCCCGTGTGAGTCGACTGACCGTGGATTTGCTTAAGAGGTTTTAAAAGAGCTGATGAAAACTCGCTGTAGCAATTACTGCACCCAAGCTTTCCCTGTTTTAAAAACTCAGACAGTTTCATATTGCAAACTCCGCATGTTTTATCCGCTGGACTTTGAATATAATTTCCGCCTTTTCCGAAAAATCCGCCGAAAAAGTCATCAAAATCCCCGTCAAAGCTCATTTTCAGCTCTCCCGACTCCGCAGCACATTTACTGCAAAGAAAATATTCGGTCTTTTTCCCGTTAACAATTTTCTGAATATGTGTATTCGCTTCCCGCTCATTGCATTTTTGACATTTCATAATGATCTCCTCCTTATAAAATATTAACAAGTATGTTTTTAAGAAGTTTTGCTCTGACAAAATCTCTCTGGGGCGGATTTATAGGAATTGCATTATCCCGAACCGCCGCAACAATTATTTTGCCCTCTCTCTGACTTATAATATCCAGTTCATACAAATTTTGAATTATGGCGTTGGCGTCCGTCTGGGAGATATAATCCCCGATAAGAGAAAGCATTTTTTTAAGATAGCTCTCTTTGCTGTCGCAAACGGCACGGCTTATTTTTATATATCCGCCTCCGCCTCGTCTGCTCTCTACAATATACCCTCTTTCAGGCGAAAACCTTGTCGAAATAACATAATTAATTTGCGACGGCACACAATTAAACCGCCCCGCAAGCTCATTTCGCTGAAGCTCAATAGCCCCGTTTTCCGCCTCAATCATTTCCTTTATAAATTCCTCTATTAAATTACTCAATTTCATAATAATCACCTTTTTTGACTTTGACTTTCTTTGACCTTTGATTAGATTATAGCACGAAGGTCAGAGAAAGTCAAGACTTTTTAAAAAATTTTTCCGATCTGTTCTTGTCATTAAATTGTAAAGAAAAAATGTGCTGATTTCCTTGACTTAACTTCAGTTTATTGGTATAATGTAATTTGATATATTATGCGAAACGAAGGTGTAATTATGCAAAAATTAGGATTAAACGAAATTCGTGAAAAATATCTTGCATTTTTTGAAACAAAGGAGCATTTAAGACTTCCGTCTTTTCCTCTTGTTCCGCAAAATGATGCAAGCTTGCTTTTAATCAATGCAGGTATGGCTCCTCTTAAGCCATATTTTACAGGAAAGGAAACTCCCCCTAAAAAGAGGGTCACCACTTGCCAGAAGTGTATCAGAACTCCTGATATTGAAAGAGTTGGTAAGACCGCAAGACACGGTACATTCTTTGAAATGCTGGGCAACTTTTCATTTGGGGACTATTTTAAGCACGAGGCAACCGCCTGGGCTTGGGAGTTTATTACCAAAGTTTTAGAAATCCCCGTTGACCGTCTTTGGGTCAGCGTTTACGAAGAGGACAGCGAGGCCGTTGAAATCTGGACAAAGGAAGTCGGCGTTAGCCCTGACAGAATTGTTTATCTTGGCAAAGAGGACAACTTCTGGGAAATAGGGACAGGCCCTTGCGGTCCTTGCTCCGAGATTTACTTTGACCGTGGCGAAGCTTACGGTTGCGGAAGTCCTGACTGTGCGGTTGGCTGTGAATGTGACCGATTTGTTGAGTTCTGGAACCTTGTTTTCACACAGTTTGACAAGGACGATAAAGGGGTTTATAACCGTCTTAAAAATCCTAACATTGATACAGGTATGGGTCTTGAGAGAATTGCCTGCATTATGCAGGGGGTTACCTCTATTTTCGAGGTTGACACAATCCGCAAGGTTTTAAACCACGCAATAGAGATTTCAGGCAAGGACTACGGAAAAGACGAGGCAACAGATGTTTCCCTCCGTGTTATTACCGACCATATCAGAAGTACGGTATTTTTGGTTTCTGACGGGGTTCTTCCGTCAAACGAGGGCAGAGGCTATGTTCTCCGCCGTCTCCTCCGCCGTGCTGCAAGACATGGTAGACTTTTAGGAATCGGCGATTCGTTCCTCTATAAGATTGCAAAAACTGTTATGAAAGAATCAAAAGGCGCTTATCCTGAGCTTGAAGAAAAGTTTGAATATATTGAAAAGGTTATCAAAAACGAGGAAGAGCGTTTTGCCGAAACCATTGACCAGGGTCTTGTTATTCTTGAGGATTACATTAAAGAAATCAAGAGTGCAGGTGAAAAAACTCTTGGCGGGGACAAGGCATTTAAGCTTTACGATACTTATGGTTTCCCAATTGACTTAACAAAAGAAATTGCAGAAGAAAAAGAAATTATTGTTGACGAAGACGGCTTTACCGCTCTTATGAATGAGCAGAAAGAGCGTGCCCGCTCCGCAAGAGGCGATATGGAAGATGCCGCTTGGGAAGAGGATATTTTCAAGTTTATCAAAGATGCAACAATTTTTGAGGGCTATACTGCCGATGAAACAGAAAGTAAAATCCTTGCAATCGCAAAAGGCAATGTTTTATGTGACGATGCAACCGAGGGTGACGAGGTTACAGTTGTTCTTGATAAGACCGCTTTTTATGCTGAAAGCGGCGGTCAGGTTGGTGACAGCGGGATAATCGAAGGAAACGGCTTTACATTAGAGGTTTCCGATGTTAAGAAACAAAACGGCAAGTTCCTTCACAAGGCAGTTGTTAAAAGCGGAACTGTTAAGGTTAACGACACTGCTTGGGCAAAGATTGCAACGTGCAGAAGAGATGCTATAAGAAGAAACCACACGGCGGCTCATCTTCTTCAGGCGGCTCTTAAGAATGCTCTCGGCAACCACGTTGCACAGGCAGGCTCCTTTGTTTCCGAAGACAGAATGAGATTTGACTTCTCTCACTTCAGCGCTATGACCGACGAGGAAATCAAAAAGGTTGAAACAGAAGTTAATATGGCAATTCTTCACTGTATCCCTGTTGAAAACTTTGAGGCTCCCATTGACGAGGCTAAAAAGCTTGGCGCAACGGCACTTTTCGGCGAGAAATACGGTGATACTGTAAGAGTTGTTAAAATAGATGATTACAGCGTTGAATTCTGTGGCGGAACACACGCAAAAAATACAGGAAATCTTGGTTTATTTAAGATTGTTTCCGAAAGCGGCGTTGCAGCCGGCGTTAGAAGAATTGAGGCGGTTACAGGCTTTGGCGTTTTAGAGCTTTTAAGCAAAACCGAAAATACAGTTATAGAAACCGCAAAGGCTCTTAAATCCAACATAACAGAGGTTGCCTCAAAGGCAGTTTCCCTTACAGAAGAGCTTAAAGAGGCTAAGCGTGAAATCGAGAGTCTTAAGAGCAAAATGGCGCAGGGAAGCATTGGTGACCTTATAAACGAGGCTGAAGAGGTTAATGGAATTAAGATTATCACCAAGAAAATGGACGATGGTCTTGATATGAATTCTCTCAGAAATGCAGGGGACAGCCTTAAGCAGAAAGCCCCTTGCTCCGTTATCGTTCTTGCATCAAGCGCAGACGGGAAAGTTAATATTGTTGCTATGGCAACAAAAGAGGCTATTGAAAAGGGTGCTCACGCAGGAAACATTATCCGCGAGGTTGCAAAAGTGACCGGTGGCGGCGGCGGCGGTAAGCCGGACAGCGCTCAGGCAGGCGGAAAGGATGCCTCAAAGATTGACGAGGCGCTCAGCATTGTTAAAACTTTAATCTAAAAAAGGATGGTGGAGAAAATGGCATACTACTCAGACGACAACTGCCTTTTTTGTAAAATTGTAAAAGGCGATATCCCATCAACAAAGGTTTACGAAACGGAAACGGTTTACGCGTTCCGTGATATTGAGCCACAGGCTCCCCAACATATAATTATCATCCCCAAGGAACATATTTCATCTACCAATGAAATAAACGGGGAAAACTCCGCTCTTATTGCCGATGTTTTTGAGGCGGCAGCGGTTATTGCAAGACTCGAGGGTTTTGCGGATAACGGATACCGTGTTGTAAATAACTGCGGTATGGACGGCGGTCAGACTGTTGGACATCTTCATTTTCATCTTCTGGCCGGAAGATATCTTCAGTGGCCACCGGGTTAAGTCAGGTAAAAATAGCACAGACCGTATAAATCAATTTACAAATTATGCTACCCCCAAACTCCACCCCATAAGCTTTGGGTGGAGTTTGAATATTTTGTTATAACTATATAAAAAGGAGGAATTCCTTTGTTTATTGTTGAAGAATATGATGTTGCAGTTATCGGTGCGGGCCACGCGGGAGCGGAGGCGGCGCTGGCGGCGGCAAGGCTTGGAGCAAAGACTTGTCTTTTTTCCATAAGTCTTGACGGCGTTGCGAATATGCCTTGTAATCCAAGCATTGGCGGAACTGCAAAAGGACATCTTGTTCGTGAAATTGACGCTCTCGGCGGTGAAATGGGCAAAGCGGCGGACAAAACCTTTATCCAGTCCCGAATTTTAAACAGAGGCAAGGGTCCTGCTGTTTATTCTTTGCGCGCCCAGATTGACCGCAATAAATATAAAGAGGTTATGAAACACACAATCGAAATGCAGGAAAATCTGCATCTTCGTCAGGGCGAGATTGTTCGTGTTGAGCTTGACGAAAATAACTGTGTTAAAGCGGTTTATACGAGAACGGGAGCTTGTTTCCCTTGCAAAGCGGCTATCGTTTGCACGGGGACATACTTAAAATCCCGCATTATAATCGGTGATTTCTCTCAGGAAAGCGGTCCTGATGGTGTTTTCCCTGCAACAGAGCTTTCAAAGAGTCTTATAGACATTGGTGTTGAGCTTGTCCGTTTCAAAACAGGAACGCCACAGCGAATTTCTAAAAACTCTATTGATTTTTCTGAGCTTGAAGTTCAGTATGGTGACGAGAAGATTACTCCTTTCTCCTTTGAAACAGAGGGCGAGCTTAAAAACCAGACTGTTTGTCATATAACCTATACCAACGAGGAAACTCATCAGGTAATTATGGATAATATCCACCGTTCACCCCTTTACGGCGGTGACATTAAGGGAATTGGACCAAGGTATTGTCCTTCTATTGAGGATAAAATTGTCCGTTTCCGTGACAAAGAGCGGCATCAGCTATTCGTTGAGCCAATGGGTCTTAATACTGACGAAATGTATCTTCAAGGCTTTTCCAGCAGTCTTCCCGAAGATGTTCAGCTTAAAATGCTCCGCACTCTTCCGGGGTTTAAAAATGCTCAGGTTATGCGAAATGCTTATGCCATTGAATATGACTGCGCAAACCCTCTTCAGCTTAAGCCAACCCTTGAATTTAAAGAAATCGACGGGCTTTTCGGTGCAGGACAGTTTAACGGCACATCAGGATACGAAGAGGCGGCGGCACAAGGTCTTATTGCGGGAATAAACGCTGTCCGCAGAATAAATGGAAAGTCGCCTTTTGTTCTTGACCGAAGTGAGGCATATATCGGGACTTTAATTGATGATTTGGTTACAAAAGGCACAAACGAGCCATACAGAATGATGACCTCGCGCTCTGAATACCGTTTGCTCCTCCGTCAGGATAATGCAGATTTAAGACTTCTCGAAAAAGGTTTTGAGGTTGGCTTGATTTCAAAAGAACGATACGACAAATTTCTTTTAAAGAAAGCGCAGATTGAGGAAGAGCTTGAAAGACTTCTTCATCTCACTTTCCCTCCGTCAAAGGAGGTCAATGACTACCTGATTTCAAGGGGAGGCACCCCCATTTCAACAGGTGTTAAGGCGTCGGATTTGCTTAAGCGTCCTGAAGTTGATTATGAATCAATGGGCGCCATCGACAAGACAAGACCCGAAAACATCTCGGATTTGGTTGCAGAGCAGGTTGAAATCAGCCTTAAATATGAGGGTTATATAAGCCGTCAGATGAGTCAGGCAAGGCAATTTAAAAGGCTTGAAAACCGAAAACTCCCCGAGGATATTAACTATGAGGAAATCTCGGGACTTCGTCTTGAGGCAAGGCAGAAGCTAAGCAAAATAAGACCTTTATCAATTGGTCAGGCGTCCCGTATTTCAGGGGTTTCTCCTGCGGATATTGCAGTTTTGATTGTTTTTCTTGACAAACAGTAAAATTTGGTATATAATAAAATCTGTCGGAGAAATCCGATAAAATTTAATATTGCACAGGGGAGCTCATTATGGGCTGAGAGGAAGCATAGGCTTCGACCCTTTAACCTGATTTGGATAATGCCAACGGAGGGAGTTTATAAGCGTCATTTGTCGGTGTATCTTCGGGTGCACCGATTTTTTCATTTCGGGCCCGAAACGCTTTTGTTGCCAATGTTTTATGCCTGTGCATAAGAAAGGATATGAAAATTATTATGAACAAAAAACTTATAACAATGGTGGAGTCTGCCATTATGATTGCCCTTGCGGTGGTTTTGAGCTTTGTTAAAATCTGGAGTATGCCTCAGGGCGGAACTGTGTCTTTGACTATGCTCCCCCTTTTCGTTCTCTCATTCAGGCGAGGCGCTGTTGCGGGAATTTTAGGAGGAATTATATATGGTGCAATTTCCATAGTTTTTGACGGAGTTATTTATCATCCAATGTCAATTCTTTTAGATTATACATTGGCATACGGGGTTTTAGGCGTTGCAGGATTTTTTAAAAAGAGTTACGCGGGCATAGTTTTCGGAACTGTTTTTGGAACTTTTCTTCGTTATATCTGTTCCCTTTTATCGGGAGCAATCCTTTTTGCCGATTACGCTCCCCAGGGGCAAAATCCCTGGATTTATTCCCTTGGCTATAATGCTACATATATGCTCCCCGAGCTTATAATCTGCATCATAGCGCTTATCGCCCTTTATGCGGGTAGAAAACAGCTTTTTACCGCAAAATAGCATTTTTAAGCTTTTTAAGGGCAGAAAGCTTTAGAGTTCTGGCTCTTCCTGCGGTTATATTCATTCCTCTGGCAACTTTAGCCAGAGGAATGTTTTTTATGCAGGTTAAAACCACAACTCTCCGCTCTTCCGCGCTCAGTTCCTTAAGTGCAAGCATAGCCTTTCTTCCATCAATTTTGACTTCAGCATTTTCAAATGCCGTCTGTGCGGAATTATCCGATATAACCTCCTCTATTGACATCTCCTCTCCCTCGTCAGAAATAACATCAAAGGGTACCTCCCGATTTTTCGTCTTTTTATATTCATTCATAAACACATATTTTATACAAGAGGATGCCCAGGTTATAAATTTGTAATTCTTTTCGGGGCAAAATGTTTCAATTGCCCGCTCAACCCCCATCCACACAAGAGTTTTTAAATCGCCATATTCAAGGTCTTTTCCATTTATGTATGCACTGTATTTTTTCTCCTGAAAATCAAGAAACGGTTTGATATTTTTATAAAGTGTTTCCTTGCTTTCCCCTTCCCTTTTTATTTTTTCAACAATTTCTTCAATATTTGTCATTTAATTCTCCTTTAAGTATCTTTTTTCGATACTCATTATTCTAACTTTTTTTGAATAGAATTACAATGGGCATTTTATGGCTTGCCACAACATGCCACCATATGACAAATTTTGCAAAAAAGCTTGTAAATTACCATTTATTATGGTATGATAATTATGTATGAAAAAGGGAAGGTGGTATTTATGACTAAACAGGATAACCATACATATAAACATATTGTTTCTTTGGGTTTTTTCTGTTCTCCCGCATTAGAACTTCGAAGGATAGGTGTCCGTAAAGCAAGTTTTCCCTTCGATTGGTTGGTTTCTCCCAGTACAGAAACTGTTTTATTCTTAATAAAAAATAACTTTATTGATTTTTTAAATTCTGAATATATGTATCAGCTTAAAAGTTATCCCTCCCGCTACAAAAATATAAAATATAATATAGATTTTTACCATGATTTTGATATGTATAAAAGTTACGACCAACAAATAGATTTGGTTAATCAAAAATATCATAGAAGAATCAATAAATTTTACTCATACATTAAAGAGCCTACTCTTTTTATAAGATATATAACTAATCAGGACGATGCAGATTATATTCAAGAAAACTATCAAAATATATTCAATTATTTCAAAGAGTTTCATTTGGATAATAACCTTATTTTTGTTGCAAATAATGAAATTAGAATTACTAATCCAAATTTGAATGTTTTCTATGTGGAAAAAGACAAAGATGATTCTGTGGCACGAAAATTCTTGGAGAAAAATGAAAAACTTTATGAATATATTATAGACCATTTTGATGGCATCGCTGAACCTCAAAAAAACACATTTTTAAAAAGTATTAAAAGCTTTATTAAAAAAGCTCACAAAAAACTTCAAAAATATTATAAAAAACCTTATATGCATTATAAAACTTTATAATTAAAAAGGGAAGGTGGTATTTATGACTAAACCAAAATTTGAGTATAACTCCGTTAAAAAGTTTTCAAGCATTCGTGAAATGATGGAAATGGCGGTTGCTGACGCAGGAGATAAAGTTGCATACAGATTTAAGGAAAACGGCGAAGTCCGCGAGGTTACTTTTAAGGAATTCCGTGACACAACCATTTATCTGGGAACTGCCCTTAAAAATATGGGCCTTGCAAATAAGCATGTTGCTATGCTTGGCGAAAACAGTTATAACTGGATCTGCGTTTATCTTACAATGCTCCAGAGCGACGGTGTTTATGTTCCTGTTGACAAGGAGCTTGCTCCTGAGCCTATGAGCTTTGTTTTAAACGAAAGTGACGCTGAAGTGTTATTCTACACAAAGACTTATGATAAGTTTGTTGAGGAAAACAAAGGAAATTTCCCAAAAATTACGACCTTTGTTGCAATAGACAACGATGAAGATACAGAGGATGCATATTCCTTTAAAAAGCTCATTGAAAAGGGCAGGGAGCTTTACATAAGCGGTGACCATAGCTTTGAAAGCATTGAAAAATCCACTGACGATATGCGTATGCTCGTTTACACCTCGGGAACAACTGGAATTGCAAAAGGCGTTATGCTCACAGAGCATAATTTGGTCAGCTGTGTATACTACGGCTTGCACGTTTCAACTCTATACGGCGACGGACTTTCAGTTCTCCCCTACAACCACACCTACGAAGCGGTTGCGGGAATTTTGGTTGCAATCCATTTCCACTGTGCTCTTGCAATAAATGAAAATCTTAAAACTGTTCTTAAAAACCTTGCTCTATATAAACCATATAACATTTATCTCGTTCCTGCATTTGTTGAGGTTTTCTATAAGAGAATATGGTCAAATGCAAAGGCAGGCGGCAAAGAAACTGCTCTTAAAATTCTTATAAAGGTAAGCAACGGATTAAGAAAAGTCGGAATTGATTTAAGAAAAACCTTATTTAAGTCCGTACACGAAGCATTCGGCGGAAATCTTCGCAAGATTGTCTGCGGCGGAGCACCGCTTCGTAAAGAGCTTGGTGATTTCTTTGATGCAATTGGCATTAGTCTTATAAACGGCTACGGAATTACCGAATGTTCTCCGCTTGTAAGTGCCAACCATGACGACTTTAATGACTGTTCAACTGTTGGTATTCCCCTTCCCTGCTGTGAAATAAGAATTGATGACGCAGATGAGGACGGAATTGGCGAAATCTGTGTTAAAGGCGATATCGTTATGCAGGGCTATTACAAACAGCCCTCTCTTACCGCTGAGGTTTTAAGCGAGGACGGCTGGTTTAAAACCGGGGATTACGGAATGCTTAATGAACATGGTCAGCTTTTAATCACAGGAAGAAAGAAAAATATTATTATTTTAGATAACGGCAAGAATATTTTCCCTGAAGAAATCGAAAACTATATTATGGGTATTCCTTATGTTGCCGAAACTGTTGTTTACAGTATAAAGGATGACGCAGGAATGGATATAGGTCTTGCGTGTCAGGTATTTTTATCAGAGGAAAAGCTTAAAGAGCTTGAAATTGAAAACGGCAGGGAGCAGATTAAGGCAGATATTGATGCAGCTCTTAAAATTCTCCCCGTTTACAAGAGAGTCAGCAAAATTATTGTTGTTGACGAAGCATTCCAGAAAACAACAACCAACAAAATTAAAAGAGATAAAATAAATGTTAATCTATAAAGGAGAATTTTAAAATGAGTCATTTAGAAGATAACGAAAACTATCTTGTTGAACTTATAAACGACGACGGCGAGGCAGAAACATTTGAGCACCTTGACACAGTTAAGGTTGGGGATGACAGCTATGTTATCTGTGTGCCTTACCTTGAAGAAGAAACAGACGAGGTTGAGGAGGTTGTTATCCTGAAAATGGTTGCAGACCCCGAAAATCCTGACGGCTCCCTTCTTCTTCCTGAAGAAAACGACGATATTTTAGACAAAGCTTATGAGCTTTTTGTGGAAAGAAATCAGGACAGATTTGACTGGACAGACTAAAAAACTCGGTCTACCGCAAGCAAAAAATATTTAACTTGTAAATTGAGGGAAAGGACTTGTTCCTTCCGTGTATAAATAAAAATAGGAAATAACGGCAAAGAAACATTGAGTTCCCTTTGCCGTTGCTTGCTTTTTGTGAAACCGTTCTCTGGAGTTCGTCACAATTACCCTTTTGAAGCTCATCGTGCTTTTGCACGCCTTCGCTTTTTGCGGGAGCCCTATCTTACACCACGAAAACAATTTTACAAAATATACACTTCGTTTTTAACCTCTGTTTACTAAATGGATAAATTATGAAAGAAAAATTTTTATTTACTAAAAATCATACCGAAATCATAAAAGGCGTTGCAATTTTGCTTATGCTTTTTCACCATTTTTTCGGTTTCCCCTCCTGGTATATTGAGGGAATTTCATACATAGGCATTCCCCTTCGGGTAAACACCGCCGAATATGTTCTGGGTCAGTTCGGGCATATTTGCGTTGCAATTTTTGCGTTTTTAACGGGCTACGGAATGTTCTTTTCCTACCAAACAGGTCATATTATGGGGAAAACTTTGAAGAAACTGTTCGGCTTTTTGCTGGCATATTGGCTTATTCTTTTTGGCGTGGCAATCCCCGTAAATCTTATTTTAGGGAAAACGGATATAACTTTTACGCTCATTCTAAAAAATATGTTTGCCTACGACTGCTCCCTTGTTCCCTTTGCCTGGTATGTGCGGTTTTATATTGAAATACTGCTGACTCTTCCGCTTTTCTATAAGCTGATGACAAAAAAGCCATACATAACAATTCCGCTGTTTTTAATAATTCCCGCCATAATCAACCATTATATGGGAAATGTTCCGGGCATAAACTCCTTTATTATAAAGCTTGTCTTTTTCTCAATGGAGTATTTCCTCTGGATCCCCTGTGTTTTAATCGGTCTATGCTTTGCAAGGTATAAATTATTTGACCGTATGGGAAATATTTTTGCACGGCTCAAGGGATTTGAACTTCCCGTTTGCATATTGCTCCTGCTTATTATTATGTATTTAAGGGCATACAAAGAGGACACAATCGGAATGATTTTTAGTTTTGATGCATTCTATGTTCCGCTTTTTGTTTTTGTGTGCTGTCGGATATTTTCTGTAATGCCTAGAGCGGTTAGCTCTGCATTTTACATTTTGGGAAACCACAGTATGAACATCTGGTTTCTTCATTCAATGTTCTTCTTCCGTACGGCAGAGCTTATGAAATATGCGTACGCGCCGCGGATTTCTGTTTTAATTATTGTATGGGTAATTCTTTTGTGTTTGCCCCTGTCCTGTGCATTAAATTCAGTTTCGAATTTTATATTAAAAAAGAAGATGTGAGTTTTTCACATCTTCTTTTGCATAACAAAAAAAGCGGTGGAAATCCACCGCTTTTTTATTGTTTAATTAAACACCTAGATTACGCATAGCATCATTCCAGCTGTTATCCCATACAACAGCAGCCGAAACATCTGCCTCAAGCTTAAACGTCTCAATAGGAATTGACTGTTCATCTTTTATACTTACCCAAAGGATATCCTCTACAAAATCGAACTTTGTCAATTCGATTGCAGGCATTTCATATAACTTTTTCATAATTACAATCACCTTTCTAAATAATATTTCTCGCTATAACCAATACGGTTAGTCTCGATTAGGTTCACCAGTTCTGATATGTTTGATTGTCTAAGGTTCAAGAGTGCCGTAAACCGGTGCTGCAATCCAAAGAGCCTACAAGAATGACAAAATCCTTATCTTCAATTTCAAGATTGCAATCCTTAACAGCTGTAACTTTTCCCTCATATATTTTGTAAATATTTCTCAAACTTAAACTTGCCATAACGTATTTGACTCAATATACATATCGTTTCAGTTACCGTATTATTTTAGCATACTTTTCAATATTTTCATAGAGTCTTATTGCATAAATCTATATATATTCTTTTGTTTGTTTTGTCTAATATCATAATTGGTAACCCCAAAAACTGCGTGGTTGAGCGGTTTTTGAGGGATTTTAAAGGACTAAAAACAGAATATCCTAATTGCGCAAATTAAGGTTTCATATTTCTCCCTTTTTGGATATTTTTTAAAAAGCGGTGGAAATCCACCGCTTTTGTTTTTTAGCAAATAACTGACATTTCTGTTTCCTTGTCGAAAATGTGAATCTTATTTCCGTCAAATACAACATCAATCTTGTCATCTGTCTTAGCTGTTGTTCTCGGGTTAACACGAGCAACAATCTGTGTTGCACAAGCGTCAAGGAAGAGATATGTTTCAGCGCCCATCATTTCTGTATGAGTAACATCAGCAGAAACCTTGCAGTCTTCAAATGCAGCAATGTGCGCCTCATCATCATAAATATTTTCAGGTCTGATACCAACGATAACCTCTTTGCCGAAGTAATCATTAAGTTCAGGACGGCTTGCCTTTCCATCAGGAAGCTTAATCTTCATACCGTCGTTAACGAGGTAAACACCGCCGTCTTCCTTAACCAACGTAGCATTGATAAAGTTCATCTGCGGACTTCCAATAAATCCGGCAACGAAAACATTGCAAGGCTCATTGTAAATCTCAACAGGGCTAGCAACCTGCTGAATAACACCGTCTTTCATAACAACGATTTTAGAACCCATTGTCATAGCCTCTGTCTGGTCATGAGTAACGTAGATGAAAGTTGTCTGAAGCTTTTTGTGAAGCTTGCTGATTTCACTACGCATCTGAACACGAAGCTTTGCATCAAGGTTAGAAAGCGGTTCGTCCAAAAGGAAAACCTTAGGATTACGAACGATAGCACGACCGAGAGCAACACGCTGTCTCTGACCGCCGGACAAAGCCTTCGGCTTTCTCTCTAAAAGATGTTCAATATCAAGAATTTTAGCAGCTTCTGTAACCTTTGCCTTAATTTCAGCCTTAGGAACCTTGCGGAGCTTAAGACCAAACGCCATATTTTCAAAAACAGTCATATGAGGATAAAGAGCATAGTTCTGGAAAACCATAGCAATATCTCTATCCTTAGGAGCGATTGAGTTAACAAGCTTGTCGCCAATGTATAACTCACCCTTTGAAATCTCTTCAAGACCTGCAATCATTCTGAGAGTTGTTGACTTACCGCAACCGGAAGGACCAACAAGAACGATAAACTCTTTATCTTGAATTTCAAGGTTGCAATCCTTAACTGCTGTAACATTTCCCTCATATATTTTGTAAATATTTCTCAAACTTAAACTTGCCATAACGTATTTGCCTCCATATACACATCGTTTTAGTTACCATATTATTTTAGCATACTTTTCAATTTTTTCATAGAGACTTATTGCACAAATCTATATATATTCTTTTGTTGATTTTGTCTAATATCAAAATTGGTAACCCCAAAAAA
>JAZRTD010000223.1:0-4782 GCA_045651845.1 Clostridia bacterium
GTTGATACAAATACAGAGGTTTATGTTGGTTGCCATTACCTTGAATTATTGGCAAACGAGCTTGGATTTGAGCAGGATGCTCAGCTTATGAGAGAGAGAAAGAATCAGCTCAAAGAAAGCATCAACACTTATTTATGGTGGGAAGAGAGAGGCGCATATTACCCCTATAATGTAAAGGAAGAAAAATTTGTTGACCTTCTTATGGCATCAACATTCTGCCCGTTTAGACTTCAGATTGCTTCCAAAGAGCGACAGAAAAAACTTATTGAATTATTAAAAAATGATGAGCATTTTAACTATGATACTATTCCGTTAACTTCCGTATCAAAGCTTGATAAACAGTTCACCACAACCAGAGGTTCATATCAGGGAAATAAGAGCTGGAGCGGAAATGTTTGGACTTTAATCAATGAGGTAGTCGTTAGAGGACTTTTGGATTGCGGTGAAAATGAGCTTGCGGCAGAACTGGCGCTTAAAACAGTTTATGCTTTCAATCACAACTGCACTGAATTTGTTAACCCGTTTGACGGAAGCGGACACGGGGTTATTAAATATGCCTGGTCTGCATCTCAGTACATAGAATTGATTATTGAGGTAATATTCGGTGTCAGCTATGACGCTGCGGAAAAAACCGTGACCATTTCTCCGAAGCTTGCTGATGAGTTAAAAGATACCAAATTATCATTGGAGAACCTGAAAATAACACAGGACACAAGTATTGATATATTTATAGATAACGGGGAAATTTCATATTCACTTTCAAATGACAAATTAAATGTTGCTATATGCCAGTAAAATAAAGACAGGCAACATTAAAAGAATGATAAATGGACATTGGCGGGAACACTTCGGGTTTCTCCCCCACCGTATTTTCAAGGAAAGGACGACTTAAGTATGAAAAATAACGATGTTTGCATAATTGAACTTAAAGGACTTACAAAGACCTTTGACGACCAACAGGTTTTAAAAGGTCTTGACCTTAAAATATATGAAAACGAATTTTTGACTCTGCTTGGTCCGTCAGGTTGCGGAAAAACAACAACTCTTCGTATTATTGCGGGGTTTGAGGACCCTGATATGGGTGAGGTTTTATTTAATGGGGTTGAAATTTCTCAGGTTCCGCCTTATAAACGCGAGGTTAACACTGTTTTCCAGAAATATGCTTTATTCCCTCACCTTGACGTGTTTGGGAATGTTGCATTTGGTCTTAATCTTAAAAAGATGCCAAAGGATGTCATTGAGCAAAAAGTTAAAAAGATGCTGTCTTTGGTTGGTCTTTCAGGCTACGAAAACAGAGATGTTACATCTCTTTCGGGCGGTCAGCAACAGAGAATTGCAATCGCCCGTGCCCTTGTTAATGAACCAAAGGTTTTGCTTTTAGACGAGCCTTTGGGTGCTCTTGACGCAAGGCTCCGCAAGGAAATGCAGAGTGAGCTTAAGAAAATTCAGCAGGAGGTTGGCATAACCTTTATTTATGTTACCCACGACCAGGAAGAAGCTCTTTCAATGTCAGACACGGTTGTTGTTATGAAAGACGGCGAGGTTCAGCAAATCGGTACTCCGATTGACATATACAACGAGCCTGAAAACCGCTTTGTTGCGTCATTTATCGGCGAGTCAAATATTATTGAAGGCAATATGATTGAGGATTGTCTTGTTAAGTTTGACGGTTTTGAATTTAAGTGTGTTGACAAGGGCTTTAAGCCAAACGAAGAGGTTGAGGTTGTCTTAAGGCCCGAGGATATTGACATAATTTCCGATAATTATGAGAAAAAGACCAAGCTTCACGGCAAGGTTGAATCGGTTGTTTTTAAGGGTGTGCATTACGAAATTTTGGTTAAAACCGACATAAGAACATACAAAATCCATACAACAGATTATTTTGCGCCGGGCCTTGATGTTGGTCTTTTGTTCGGCCCCGAGGATATTCACGTTATGTATACAATGGGGTGGGCCGTATGAAAATATACAAAAATTTTATCCTCCCATACCTGATATGGGCAGGGCTTATCATAATCATTCCTCTTATAATGATTTTGATTTATGCCTTTACAACAGACGGGAACACTGTTTTAACAGTTTCCTTTACACTGGATAACTTTAAAAACATATTAAGTCCGTCATATATTTCCGTTTTCTGGACCTCTCTTAAGGTGGGAATTATAACGGTTCTTATCTGCCTTGTTTTAGGTTACATAATGGCATATCTTATTTCCCGTTTTTCCGAGCAGGTGCAGTCAATTTTAATTCTTATGGTGACTATCCCTATGTGGATAAATATGCTTCTCCGCACATACGCCTGGATAAGCATCCTCTCCGAAAACGGACTTTTTAATTCATTTTTAGGACTTTTCGGCATAGAGCCAATGACGCTTATGTATACCGATTTTGCGGTAATTTTAGGGCTTGTCTGTAACTTTCTGCCATTTATGATTATTCCTATTCACACAAGTCTATCAAAAATGGATAAGTCTCTTATTGAGGCTTCCTATGACTTGGGAGCGAACAAATTCCAGACCTTTAAAAAGGTTATTTTTAAGCTTTCCCTCCCAGGGGTTATAAACGGCGTTATTATGGTTTTTCTTCTTTCCATTTCAAGCTTTGTTATTCCAAAGCTTTTGGGAGGCGGAAACTATATGATGGTAGGTAATCTTATTGAAAGTCAGTTTGTTTCTGTTGGGGATTGGAACTTCGGCGGAGCAATCTCCTTTGTTCTTGCGGCAATTATGCTTATTGCCATAAAGCTTACCGAGAAATTTGATAAAACAGACGAATAATATAGAAAGGAGCAAGCAATTATGATGAAAAAACTGTCTAAAGTCCCATCGGGGCTTTATATTTTCCTATGCTTTGCATTTTTCTATCTTCCAATCCTTGTAACCGTTATTTTTTCTTTCAATAGTTCCAAATCCCTGACTCATTTTTCGGGATTTTCAATGCGGTGGTACTCTGAACTTATAAACAGCTCGGAAATTATGTCCGCAGTTTATGTTTCACTGACTATTGCTATTATTTCAACGGTTATTTCAACAATCTTAGGAACAATGACGGCTATCGGTCTTTCTAAATGCCGCAAGGTTTTAAGGGATTGGACTCTTAATATAAACAATATTCCTATGATGATTCCTGATATAGTTATGGCGGTCGGACTTATGATTTTATTCTCCGCCGTATCCATTCAAAAGGGTTATATGACTATGCTTCTGGCGCATATTTGCTTTTGCACCCCTTATGTTATAACAAGCGTTTATCCAAAAGTCAGGGCTCTTGATGTTAATGTGGCAAACGCGGCTCTTGATTTGGGGGCAACTCCCTGGCAGGCACTCTGGAAAGTTATTATTCCTATGATTAAGCCGGGAATTTATGCAGGTGTTCTTCTTGCATTCACTATGTCAATTGACGATTTTGTTGTTTCCTATTTTGTTACGGGAAACGGCGTTAAAAATATTTCCATTGTTGTCTACAATATGACAAAGCGAACAAACCCAACAATGAATGCTCTATCAACCATTTTGATTGTGGCAATCATTGCAATAACCCTTATTGTCAATCTTGCACCAAAAATCAAGAAAACACGCTTTTCAAAGCACTTAAGCAAAATTGCAGGATTTTTAGGTATTGTTATGCTTATCAGCGTTCTGGTTTTCTCCTGCAATAACGCAAACAGCCCCAATACACTGAAAATCTACAATGCAGGTGAATATATTGACGAATCGCTTCTTGACGAATTTGAAGAAAAATTTGGGTGCCGTGTTATATACGAAACATTTGACTCCAACGAATCAATGTATACAAAGATTAATTCCGGCGAGATTTACGATATAATTATCCCCTCTGACTATATGATTGAACGGCTTATAAAAGAGGACAGAGTTCAAAGCATTGACTATTCTCAAATCCCCAATGCAAAGGGAATCCTTAAGAATGTTCTCAACAAGGACTGTGACCCGGGAAATAAATATTCCGTTCCGTATTTCTGGGGAAGTGTTGGTATTTTATATGATACAACCAAGATTGACGAATCTGACTTAAAGGACGGCTGGGATATCCTTCTTAACACCAAATACAAGGGCGACATCTATATGTATGATTCCGAGCGTGACTCGTTTATGATTGCAATGAAAGCGCTTGGCTATTCCCTTAACACAGACAAAAAGAACGAAATTGATGAGGCTTATGAGTGGCTTGTTAAACAGAGCCAGACTATGGACCCTGTTTATGCAGGAGATGATGTTATCGATAATATGATTTCAGGAAATAAGGCTATGGCGGTTGTATATTCGGGAGATGCCGCATATATTATAACAGAAAATCCAAATCTTGCATATTTTGAACCCCACCAGGGGACAAACCTTTGGTATGACGGTATGGTTATAACGAAAGACTGTATAAATACCGAGCTTGCCCACAGCTTTATGAACTTTATTCTCGAAGAAGAAAATGCACTCAAAAATACCACAGCAGTCGGTTACAGCGCTACGGTTGAGTCTGTTTATGAAAAAATGCAAAATACCGACTATGAGGGCATAAGCGCATACACTCCCAGAATGGATTATGAAAAAGATGAGGTATTCCGCTATCAGGCGCAGTCCGTCAAGGAATACTACGCATCCCTCTGGACAAAGGTTAAGGCAGGAGGAAAATAATTTCAACTTAAGCGGAGGAGATTATTATGAAACCAGTATCGGGAAAAGTTAACCTTATAAAATTTGTTGCCGCAATACTCAGTATAAGTATAATGATGTATTTTCTTGCGGTTAATATTCTCCCCGACCACGCCGC
>JAZRTD010000224.1:0-3331 GCA_045651845.1 Clostridia bacterium
TAGCCAAACGGAACCAAAACTCTCATACCGACAGAAGCCTTGACCCCGTCAGGAATAAGATAGTCAAAGCATTGGTCAATATTATGTTCACGATTGTTTAAAATAACCCTTGCAATCATTTTTATTTAATCCTGTCTAAAATTTTATTTGCAACCTCTTCCTTTGTGGAAAGAGGAAGAGTGGTTTTATCGCCGTTTTTATCAATAATTGTAACAATGTTAGTGTCAACACCAAAGCCTGCGCCCTCGTTTTTAATATTGTTGGCAACAATAAAATCGAGGTTTTTGGATTTTAGCTTTTTTGTTGCATTTTCGATTAAATCTTGTGTTTCCATACAGAATCCAATAAGAGTTTTCTTTCCGCCAAACTTCTCACCAAGACTTTTTAATATGTCAGGGTTTGAAGTAAGAGAAACTGTCATATCCCCGCTCTTTTTAATCTTTTCATCTGCAATATTTAAAGGGCGGTAATCTGCAACGGCAGCCGCCTTAATTATAACATCGCAGTCATTGGCATTTTTCATAACGGCGTCATACATATCCTTTGCAGAAGTTACGGAAACAAATTTTAAATTCTTTGGCGGAGTAATATTTGTCTGCCCCGAAACAAGGATAACCTCCGCGCCTCGGCAAGAAGCCGCCTTTGCGATTGCATAACCCATCTTTCCGCTTGAATGATTTGTTATAAAGCGGACAGGGTCAAATGCCTCACGGGTAGGTCCTGCCGTAACAAGAATTTTTTTACCAGTTAAATCTTTATTTGGATACAAAAGAGCGTTTTTGATTTCATCAATAATGACATCGACCGGGGCAAGCTTTCCCTCTCCTGTATCACCACAGGCAAGTCTTCCTGAGTCAGGACTTATAAAAAGATATCCAAGTTCTTTCAGGGTTTTAATATTTCTTTGAAGAATAGGGTTTTTATACATATTCGTATTCATTGCAGGAGCAATAATAACAGGCGAGGTTGTTGCCATAACCGTAGTTGAAACCATATCATCAGCAATTCCGTTAGCAATTTTCCCGATAATATTTGCAGTAGCAGGAACAATGGCGGTAATATCTGCCGCCTTTGCCAGAGAGATGTGCTGAATTTCCCAAGCCTTTGGCTCATTGAACATAGAAACTGCCACAGGGTTTTGGGAAATGGTCTGAAAAGTTATGGGTGCGACAAATTCCGTTGCAGATTTGGTCATCATAACCTTAACATCAGCACCAAGCTTTTTAAGCCCCGAAACAACATCAAGGGCCTTATAAACGGCAATTCCGCCTGTAACACCAAGCACAACTGTCTTTCCTTTTAGTAGCATAAAACCATATCCTTTCATAGAAAGATATAAACCTTAAAAAATCCGAAACGGACTGGTCGCAAAACAGGAACAGTCCGAAAACGGCAGATTATTCGTTTGTCTTATCAAAGGCTATTTTGCCTTCATAAACTTCATTAACAGCAATGGTGACATCCTTGTTGCTGTCAACATCAGTGAGAGGCATTGCGCCTTGTGACAACTGTCTTGCCCTTTTTGCGGTTTCGATAACAAGAGTATATCTGCTTCCTGTCTTTTTAACTAATTCTGTAATTGGTGGGTAAATCATCATAATATTTATTCTCCTTCTGTAATAATATTTTCAATCTTCAGAATTGCAGTCTGAAGGTCATCGTTAACAACAATGCGGTCATAGTTATTCTTTAATTTAAGTTCTTCTTTAGCCCGCTCAATACGGGATTTAATGCTCTCAGGTGTTTCGCTTCCTCTGCCGATAAGCCGTTTTTCAAGCTCCTGAACAGATGGGGCATCAATAAAAATCAACACGGCATCAGGCATAAGCGAGCGGACATTAAGTGCACCGCAAACCTCGATTTCAAGGATAATATCCTTTCCGTCTTCCAGAGCTTTATTGACCGGTTCAACAGGAGTTCCATAGTAATTCCCGTTGTAGGTCGCCCATTCTAAAAGCTGATTATTTTCAATCATAGCTTTAAATTCATCCTGAGATTTAAAAAAGTATGTAACCCCCTCGGTGTCTTCGTCACGCATAGGGCGGGTAGTTGCTGAAATGGAAAGGGAGAGATGGGGATTTCTTTTTAAAAGCTCTTTGCAAATAGTACCTTTCCCAACACCTGAAGGACCTGAAATAACATATAAAGTTCCTTTTTTATTCATTGTCAAGCTCCTCGTTTTCGCTGTCATCTGTAATGTTTATCTCATCATCACGGCTCTGTGCACGGCCTGCGATGGTTTCTGTCTGGATTGCAGAAAGAATAACGTGGTCACTGTCTGTAATTAAAACTGAACGGGTACGGCGTCCGCAACTTGCGTCAATTAAAAGACCTTTATCCCTTGCCTCTTGAACAATTCGTTTAATAGGGGCAGATTCGGGGCTGACAATTGCAATAACACGGCTTCCCGAAACAATGTTACCAAATCCAATATTAATAAGCTTCATAAGTCAAAACATCCTCTCTGAAAACTATTCTATATTCTGAATCTGTTCTCTGATTTTTTCAATTTCAGATTTGATTTCAACAACCATAGCGGCAATCTCAATATCATTTGCTTTTGAGCCTATGGTGTTTGTTTCCCTGTTCATTTCCTGAATAATGAAGTCAAGCTTTTTGCCGATTGGCTTGTCCGTTTTAATTGCATTTTTAAACGCCTTCATATGGCTTCTTAAACGAACGGTTTCTTCGTCGATTGCAACTTTATCCGCAAAAATTGCGGTTTCTGTAATAAGCCTGTTCTCATCAACAGAAGTATCTTCAATGAGCTCACGGATTCTTGCCTCAAGATTTTCGCGGTACAAGCGGACAGTTTCAGGGGAACGAGCCTCGATTTTCTCAAGCTCACCTGAAATGAAATCAAGGTGGGAAATAATGTTTGCTTCAAGTCTTGCGCCCTCTTCACTGCGCATTTTATTGAAATCTTCAAAGGCTGTGATTAAAGCAGTGTTTATAATCTCAAACATTTTTTCTTCGTCAATTTCCTTGTATTCAACGGTGAAAATGTCATTATATCTTGCAACGGTGGAAACTTTAATATCGTCTTCAATGCCGAGGCTTGATAACTCCTTTAAAACATTTATGTAATTTTGGGCAAGAGCCTGGTTTAAGGTGATAACCTTGTCATCGCCGTCCTGCTCCTTGATAGAAACGCTTATTTCAATTTTTCCTCTTGAAATATATTCGGATGCAGTCTGGCGGATTTTGTCCTCTATAAAATTATAGCATCTGGGAATACGCACATTACAGTCCATATATCTATGGTTAACGGAGCGGATTTGAACATTGAGAGTAAAATTATCAATCAAAAGTTCGGCTCTTCCGAAACCTG
>JAZRTD010000225.1:0-1116 GCA_045651845.1 Clostridia bacterium
TAATCGAAAACGGTTTTTCCGATGAGGGGCAATCTGTCCGCCCCCATTGGGAGGACGGAACTCCTGCACACACCATAAAGAAATTCGGTGTTATAAGCCGATACGATTTGAGCGAGGAGTTCCCGATTCTTACCTTAAGACCCACCTATCTTAAAAGTGCCATAGACGAAATACTTTGGATTTGGCAGAAAAAATCCAATAATGTTAAGGATTTAAACAGCCATATCTGGGACAGCTGGGCGGATCAAAACGGCTCAATCGGTAAGGCTTACGGCTACCAGATGGGGATAAAGCATAAGTATAAAGAGGGCGAGTTTGACCAGGTTGACAGAGTTCTTTATGATTTAAAGCATAATCCTTATAGCAGGCGCATTATGACAAATATTTATGTCCATTCCGATTTATCCGAAATGAATTTATATCCCTGTGCATACAGTATGACATTTAATGTGACGGGGGATAAGCTGAACGGAATATTAAATCAGCGTTCACAGGATATCTTAGCGGCAAACAACTGGAATGTTTGTCAGTATGCGGCGCTCCTCATTATGTTTGCGCAGGTAAGCGGATTTAAACCGGGTGAACTTGTCCATGTTATTGCTGATGCCCATATTTACGACAGGCATATTCCTGTTATTAAGGAAATGATTGAAAGACCGAGCTATCCTGCACCAAAGCTCATTGTAAATCCCGATATTAAGAATTTCTATGATTTTACTCCCGACGACTTTGTTTTGGAGAATTATCAAAAGAACGAGCAGATTAAAAATATTCCCGTCGCAATTTAGGAGGATAAGGATATGAATATGATTGTTGCTGCAGATAAAGAGTGGGGGATTGGAAAAAACGGCGACTTGCTTGATAATATTCCTGAGGATATGAAATTTTTCCGTGAAATGACAACGGGAAAGGTTGTTATTATGGGCGGGGTGACATTTTTGTCGCTTCCAGGGCAAAAGCCTCTAAAAAACCGCACAAATATAATCCTCTCTGATGACGGCAGTGTAACTCACCCCGACGCAATCTGCTTTACCGACCTTGAGGAGGCAGTTAAGTATGCAAAGGCAAATTATAAATCCGAGGATATTTTCTTCATCGGAGGGGCGAGTATATATA
>JAZRTD010000226.1:0-6748 GCA_045651845.1 Clostridia bacterium
CATACTTGCAGGAGATTATGAGGAATGCCGGGATGCGGATATTGCGGTTATTTGTGCGGGAGTTGCACAAAAACCGGGAGAAACAAGACTTGATTTACTTCAAAGAAATGCCTCGGTTCTGAAAAGTGTTACAAAGAACTTAATGGAATCGGGGTTTACGGGGATTATAGTTGTTGCCACAAATCCCGTTGATATTATGACCCGTGTTGTTCAGGAATGTTCGGGATTTAACTCAAAGCGGGTTATCGGAACGGGAACAATTTTGGATACGGCAAGGCTTCGGTATATGGTTGGGGAATACTTTTCTGTTGACCCGAGAAATATACACGGCTACGTTGTGGGTGAACACGGGGATACGGAATTTGTTCCGTGGTCTCAGGCTCTCCTTTCAACAAAGAAGGTAACGGATATTTGCAAGGAAAACAATCAGTATTCCATTGATGAACTGGAAAAAATCAGCGAGCAGGTAAGAACCTCGGCGTATACCATTATAAAAGCCAAGAATGCAACCTATTACGGAATAGGAATGTCAATGGTCAGACTGACAAAGGCAATTCTTGGAAATGAAAACAGTGTTTTGACAGTTTCAGCAAAGCTTACGGGTGAGTATGGTCAAAACGGAGTTTATGTGGGGATTCCCTGCATAATAGGGAGAAACGGTATCGGCAAAATTCTGGAGATTGATTTAACAGAGGAAGAAAAGGAAAAGTTCCTTGCATCCTGCAAAACATTGTCCGATTCCTATAATGAAATAATAAATTAAATGATTGACTAAAACGGAAGTTTGTGGTAAAATAAGTGTGTGTTTAAAACACACTTATTTTGTTGTGCGCCAAAAACGGAACAGTCCGTTTTGATTGGAGATATTTATGAAAGCGGTTATTCAGAGAGTTAAAAATGCCTCGGTTGAAGTTGAGGGGAAAATTGTTGGCGAAATCGGTCAGGGACTTCTGGTTTTCCTTGGCGTCGGTCAGGAAGATAACGAAAAGGTTGCTCAGAAGATAGTTGACAAAATTTCAGGTATGCGGATTTTTGAAGACGAGGATGGAAAAACAAACTTAAGTTCTAATGATATTGATGCGGACATTTTGGTTATATCCCAGTTTACTCTTTATGCCAACTGCAGAAAAGGCAACCGTCCAAGCTTTATTGAGGCGGCACCTCCTGATAAGGCAAATGAGCTTTATGAATATACAGTTGCTCTCTTTAGAGAAAAATTTAAAAAGACTGAAACAGGGATTTTTGGGGCAGATATGAAGGTCGGCCTTTTAAATGACGGACCGTTTACCATAGTTCTTGACAGTAAGGAGCTTTCGATATGATAGGAATAATCGGTGCTATGAAACCCGAAATAGACGGGATAAAGGCTATTATTGAAAATAAGGAAATAAAAGTAATAAGCGGAATTGAATTTGTCAGCGGAAATGTTGGCGGAGTCAGCATTGTTGCGGCTCAAAGCGGTATAGGGAAGGTGTTTGCGGCAATTTGTGCTCAAACTATGATTCTTGAATATAAGCCTGATGCCCTTATAAATGTCGGTGTGGGCGGAACGCTTTGCGATAAACTGAGCATAGGAGATATTGCTGTTGCAAATGCCGTTGTTCAGCACGATATGGATACATCGCCTCTTGGTGACCCTGTGGGTCTTTTGTCGGGTATAGATATCGTTGAAATTCCTTGCCACAGCGGAGTTGCTGAAAAAATTGTTAAAGCTGCGGCGGAGCTTAATATAAAAACCGAAACAGGGATTATAGCGTCAGGGGACCAGTTTATTGGAAGTCCTCAGCAGAAAGAGAACATCAAGAAAAATTTCGATGCGATTGCCTGCGAAATGGAAGGCGGAAGTATCGGGCATGTTTGTTATGTTAACGGCGTTGATTTTTGTGTTATAAGAGCCATTTCGGACAGCGCCAACGGCGAGGCATCAATGGATTATCCTGAATTTATGAAGATGGCGGCGGAAAATTCCATAAGTGTAATGAAAAAATTTCTTGCGGAGTGTGAATGAGTGTGACAGAAAGAAAAAGCATAGTAGAAAAAACGGCAGATTATATAATCAGCTTTTTTATATACAGCGTTGTCATCTGGATTTTTAATGCGGTTTCCGGATGGATTGTATATCCCGATGGGGGATTTGACGGCGGCTTGCTTTACGGGCCGTATGCGACCTTTCCCGCACTTATTGTTATGGGGGTTATGCTGATTTTTAATTTGATAAAAAAATACGGAAAACCAAAGGATATAAACCCGACACCTGTTCTTTTGGTTATAATTTCCATTGTTCTCTTTATGGGGGCAGAATACTTAGGTTCGGTTATATATGAGCTTATCACAGGGGAAATGCCCTGGGATTACAGCTGGAAAATATATAATATAAACGGAAGAATTTGCTGGGAAAACTCTATTTTTCTCACGGTTTTTGAGCTTGTTTGTGTTTATGTTGCTCAACCGTTTTTATTAGACAGTTTTGAAAAATTTCCAATTAGTGCAAGAATAATTACTGCGATGTCAATGGCTGTGATAATTCTGACGGATATAATTTGCACATTTTTGAAATAGGTGGGAATATTATGAAAATTTTTATCCTTTTAGTTCTTATTTCAGTGTTACTCTGCGGATGTCAGTCAGTTCCCGAGGAATCGATGAATTTTGACTATGATGCAATGGACAAAAAGTTTGGACAGATGCAGGAGGAAGAAATTGAAAGCGATGATATGGCTTTGTATGAAGAGGATATGGAGGAAATCCAGTCCGATGTGAAATGGTATGCTGAAATGCTTGTTTCAAAAAGTGCGAAGCTGTGCGTTGAATATTTTCCAAGACAGTTTATAGAGATAATAATGGATGAACGAAAATGCAAGAAAGAAGTTGCAGAGGATATCGCTATAGGCAGAGTTGAAGAAGTCTTTCAAAGCTTAGAGAGGGATTACAGAGAAATTCTTGAGGTTTGGACGGAGGTTCCTCACGAGATTACAATTGAAAAGGTTAAAGCTTCCCCCCAAATAACATATCTTAAGGGATTATACGGAAGTTACGGTGTAGTCATAGAGGATGTCATTGATGTTGACTTTATAGTATCTGCCGGAAGATATAAAGCCCCCGGGGAAGTCCGCCTTGTTAAGATGGATTACGGGATGTGGGAAGTGGATATGAGTCTCTTTGAAATTTAAAAAAATTTTTTACACAAAAGTATTGAAAAATATGTAATTTTGTAGTATTATATAATGCAGAGTTAATTTTTAGAAAGAAGGAATTTATATGTTGAAAAATGATTATCTTAACAGTGTTATGGAAACAGTTGTTAAGAGAAATCCGGGCGAGCCTGAATTTCATCAGGCTGTAAAAGAGGTTCTTGAATCATTAGAGCCTGTTATTGAAATGCATCCGGAATACGAGAAGGCTGGACTTATCGAAAGAATAGTTGAACCTGAAAGACAGATTGTTTTCAGAGTTCCTTGGGTTGACGATAACGGCAACGTTCAGGTTAACCGCGGTTTCCGTGTTCAGTTTAACAGTGCAATCGGTCCTTATAAGGGCGGTCTCAGATTCCATCCATCAGTTTACATAGGAATTATTAAGTTCCTCGGTTTCGAGCAGACTTTTAAAAACTCTCTTACAGGTCTCCCAATCGGCGGAGGTAAGGGCGGAAGTGATTTTGACCCAAGAGGAAAGAGCGATGGCGAAATTATGAGATTCTGTCAGAGCTTTATGACAGAACTTTCCCGTCATATCGGTTCACATGTTGACGTTCCTGCAGGGGATATCGGTGTCGGCGCAAGAGAAATCGGCTACCTTTTCGGTCAGTATAAGAGAATTTGCAACAACTTTGAAAATGCAGTTTTAACAGGTAAGGGTATTCCTTACGGCGGAAGCTTAATCCGTCCTGATGCAACAGGATTTGGTGCTGTTTACTTTGCTGACGAAGTTTTAAAGAGCTATGGCGAAAGCATTAAGGGTAAGACTTTTGCAGTTTCCGGTTTCGGTAACGTTGCATGGGGTGCTGTTCTTAAGATTAATCAGCTCGGCGGTAAGGTTTTAACAATTTCCGGTCCTGACGGTTATGTTTATGACGAAGATGGTATCACAGAAGAAAAGGCTGCTTATATGCTTGAAATGCGTGCATCCGGCCGTGATAAGGTTCAGGATTACGCTGATAAGTTCGGCGCTAAATTCTTTGCAGGTGAAAAACCATGGGGTGTTAAGGTTGACGTTGTTCTTCCTTGCGCAACACAGAACGAAGTTCAGATTGAAGATGCGAAGAAGATTGTTGCAAACGGCGTTAAATACTATATTGAAGTTGCAAATATGCCAACAACTGCTGAAGCTGTTGAATATTTTGTGGAAAACGGCGTTGTTGTTGCTCCGTCAAAGGCTGTTAATGCCGGCGGTGTTGCTGTTTCCGCTCTCGAAATGAGCCAGAACAGTATGCGTCTTTCTTGGTCAAGAGAAGAAGTTGACGAAAAGCTTCACGGCATTATGGTTAACATCTTCAATAACTGTAGCGAGGCTGCTAAGCAGTACGGTATGGAGGGTAATCTCATTGCCGGTGCAAATATTGCAGGCTTCCAGAAGGTTGCAGATGCTATGATGGCACAGGGTATTATCTAATAGTATAGGAATATTCATTTTAATAAAGAGATTAGGTCATAGTTTTTAAAACTATGACCTTATTTTTGCGGGAGTATAGGTTAAAAAACGAGATTATTTTGTGGGGACAGGAAAAGGTATAAAAATTAAAGAAGGTGCTTAAAGTATATGATAAACAAGTTGACAAACAAAGGTCGGTTTGATATAATTGGCATATATGGATTTTTGCTTTGCAAAGCTTTGGCAAGCATAGGAATACGAAAATTTAGAGGAGGCAGAATATGATAACAAAGGAAGATTTATTGAGTCTTTGTGAGCTTTCCCGTCTTAATTTATCAGAGGAGGAGCTTAAAGCTTACGGGAAATCTATGACGGATATAATGACTCTTATGGATACTATAGGTGAGTCGGATTTTGAGTATAACCTTATTGATATGAATAATGCTGTGCCCTTTTCTTCATTGAGAGAAGATAAGGTTGTTGATTTTGAGAATATGGATAAGATTGTTGAAAACGGTCCCCAGACTATAGAAAACCAGTTTATTGTTCCAAAAGTTGTTGATTAAGGAGGAAAACTATGAAAACTATTTCAGAAATACGAAAAATGCTTGATGAAAAGAAGATTTCCTCTGTTGAACTTACTGAAGGCTATCTTGAGAAAATCAAAGCGAATAATGATAAGCTTGGCGCATATATAACTGTATGCGAGGAAGAAGCTTTGAATATGGCAAAATGTGCCGATGAGAAAATTGCAAAGGGCGAGGCAACTCTTTTGACGGGTATCCCAATGGCGATAAAGGATAATATCTGCACGCAAGGGATTAAGACTACCTGTGGCTCAAAAATGCTTGGGGAATATGTTCCGCCGTATAATGCAACGGTTATTGAAAAGCTTAATTGCGAGGGAGCTGTATATTTAGGAAAAACCAGTATGGACGAGTTCGCAATGGGTGGTTCGTCCCAGACCTGTTATTTTAATAAGCCGAAAAATCCGTTTAATACGGACCTTGTTCCCGGCGGTTCGTCAGGCGGAAGTGCGGTTGCTGTATCGGGCGGAATGGCGCTTTGCTCGCTGGGTTCCGACACGGGCGGCTCAATCCGTCAGCCTGCGTCATTTTGCGGTATAACAGGAATGAAGCCTACCTACGGAAGCGTTTCCCGCTTTGGGCTTGTTGCATTCGGCAGCTCCCTTGACCAGATTGGACCTTTTGCAAACAGCGCAAAGGATTGCGGAATTATTCTTAATGCGATTTCAGGAAGAGATATCAATGACCACACATCAAGAGATGTAAAGCTTGATTTTACAGCTCTATTAGGTCAGGATATAAAAGGAATGAAAATTGGTATTCCAAAGGAATTTTTTGGCGAGGGCATAGACGAAGAAGTTAAAAATTCAGTTATGCAGGTCGCTAAATTCTATGAAGAAAATGGAGCAGAGCTTATCGAGGTTTCAATGCCGACCCTTAAGTTTGCGGTTTCTGCTTATTATCTTTTAGCCTGTGCTGAGGCAAGCTCTAACCTTTCCCGTTATGACGGTGTAAAATATGGTTACAGAACGGAAAATCCAATGAGCTATGATGAGCTTGTTAAGAAATCCAGAAGCGAGGGCTTTGGGGATGAGGTTAAAAGAAGAATTCTTCTTGGAACCTATGCCTTATCAAGCGGATATTATGATGCTTATTATAAAAAGGCAATGGCTGTCCGTCAGCAGTTCCGCCGCGAGCATGCAGAAATATTCGAAAAATGTGATGTTATGCTTACCCCCACAGCGCCAACAGTTGCTTATGGCTTAAACGAAAATATTGATGACCCGGTTAAAATGTATCTTGCGGATATCTGCACAGTTACAGCGAATATTGTGGGAATCCCTGCAATTTCCGTTCCTTGCGGATATGACAAAAACGGAATGCCAATCGGTTTCTCTGTTTCAGCGAAGCATTTTGAGGATGCGAAAGCAATTCAGGTTGCGGATTTCTTTGAACAGCAATTTGAAAGAAAGTATGCAAATATTTAGTCGGAAAAATGCTCGCAAATGTGAGCGGAAAGGTGTTTAATTATGAAGTATGATACAGTCATAGGACTTGAAATACATGCTGAGCTTTCGACCGACACAAAGGTTTTTTGCTCGTGTAATGCTCAGTTCGGCGGTGCGCCAAACACA
>JAZRTD010000227.1:0-2513 GCA_045651845.1 Clostridia bacterium
CCCGTCTTCACCCAAGATGCGGAACAAGCTTTTTGCTTATTGTTATGGTTATAAGTATAGTCATCTTCTTCTTTATAAGATTTGATAATATTCTTTTAAAACTTCTGGCAAGACTTATTTTGATTCCTGTTGTTGCGGGAATTTCATACGAAATTATTAAATTTGCAGGCAGACACGATAATATGTTTACCAAAATCATCAGTTATCCGGGAACATTGTTTCAATATATAACAACAAAAGAGCCTGATAATTCTCAAATTGAGGTTGCTATCGCATCATTAAAGGCTGTTCTTCCCGAAGAAGAGGGCAGTGATAAATGGTAAAGCTCTCTGACCTTCGCAAAAAATATAAGGAAAAATACGGTAACATTACGGAGATTGACTTGATCGTTATAAATTCCTTAAATATTGATAAATCACGGCTTTTTATGGATATTTCTGTTGATGAGGAACAAATTCAGAATATTGAAAACAAGATTTTTCGACTAATGGAAAATGAGCCCGTGGAATACATTATTGGTCGCAAGGAGTTTATGTCCCTTGACTTTATGGTAAATCCATCAACCCTTATTCCAAGAGCTGATACCGAAATTCTTGTTGAAGAAATAATACGGCGTTTTAATGATAAGCCATTGAATATTTTTGAAATCGGAACAGGTTCAGGATGTATTGCGGTAAGTCTTGCACATTATCTTCCAAAGGCAAGAATTATTGCCTGCGACATATCCAACAAAGCATTAGAAACAGCAAGGGAGAATGCGGTTTTAAATGGTGTTGATTCAAAAATCAAGTTTATAAAGCACGATATTCTTTCGGGATTTCCGAGATTGGAGTTTATACCCGATTGTATCGTTTCAAATCCGCCGTACATTGAAAGCGATGTTATGAAAACATTAGACAATAAAGTTAAAGACTACGAGCCTGCCTCTGCACTGGATGGCGGTATTGACGGATTAACATTTTACAGAAGTATCATTAATAATGCAGTACTAAACAAAGACGGTGTTTTGGCATTTGAAATCGGCTTTAATCAAGGGATTGCAGTTTCAAATTTAATGGAAGAAAAATATAGTGATATAAAAATAATAAAAGATTTAGGAAACAATGACCGTGTGGTTATAGGCAAAAAAAAATGACTGTTCATTAGAACAGTCATTTTAAATTTCTTAGTTATTTCCGCCAGCCATTGCAGCAACTTCTGCAGCAAAATCGTCTGACTTCTTTTCAAGACCTTCGCCCTTTTCAAAACGAGCAAACTTAACAATTTCAATTGTTGTTCCAAGTTCTTTTGCAACACCATCTAAGAACTTCTTAACATCCATATCAGGGTCCTTAACAAAAGCCTGGTCGATTAAGCAGATGTCCTTATAGAACTTCTTAATTCTGCCGAGAACCATCTTCTCAACAATTGCTTCCGGCTTGCCTTCTTCAAGAGCCTGAGCAGTTAAAACTCTCTTTTCGTTCTCAACTTCTTCAGCAGGAACTTCAGATTCTTTAACATATTTCGGGAAAGAAGCAGCAACCTGAAGAGCAACATCGTGAGCCGCATTTTTAAATGTATCGGTTTCAGCCTTTGATGCATCACCTAACTCAAAGTTAACTAAAACACCAATTTTACCGCCGCCGTGAACATACGCTGTGTTAACACCTTCATATCTTTCAAAACGACGAAGGTTCATATTTTCACCAATTGTAGCAATCTTCTCTGTAAGAGCGTCACCAACTGTCTGTCCGTCATAAAGCGGAGTTGCTTTAAGAGCCTCAACATCAGCCGGTGCATTATCAGCAATACACTTTGCAACATCGCGAACAAACGCCTGGAAATCAGCATTCTTTGCAACGAAGTCTGTTTCTGTGTTGATTTCAACAACAACACCAACATTGCCGAATAAAGCTGCCTCAACGAGACCTTCAGCAGCAATTCTGCCTGCTTTTTTAGCAGCAGTTGCAAGACCTTTTTCACGGAGGAAATCAACAGCCTTGTCCATATCGCCGTCTGTTTCTGTTAAAGCTTTTTTACAATCCATCATACCGCAGTTTGTCATTTCTCTTAATGTCTTAACATCTTGTGCTGTAAATGCCATTATATATCACTCACTTTCGTAAAATTCAAAAATTAAAAATTATTCTTCGTCGAGCATATCGAGAGAAACTTCTTCTTCGATTTCCCCTTCAACTGCAACAGGTGCAAATTCTTCACCCTGTCTGCCTTCGATTATAGCGTTACCAATTGTGGAAACAATAAGCTTAACCGCACGGATAGCATCATCGTTACCAGGAATTGGATAATCAGCTTCTTCAGGGTCACAGTTTGTATCAACAATTGCAATTACAGGAATACCGAGCTTTTTAGCCTCTAAAATTGCATTCTTCTCTTTTCTTGGGTCAACAACAAAGAGAGCAGATGGAATTTCTTTCATCTCTTTGATACCGCCAAGGAATTTTTCGAGCTTTTCAGCTTCGAGGTTGAGCTTAATAACTTCCTTTTTAGGAAGAAGTTCCATTGTTCCGTCT
>JAZRTD010000228.1:0-3447 GCA_045651845.1 Clostridia bacterium
TGACGAAATCAGATTTAGCGGAAAGACAAGCAGGGGGATTGTCATTCCCCTTATTAGACCATATATCTCTGTGGCATTTTTCTCGCCTGACATCTCAAGGCCGTCTATTGTCCACACATCTTCAACCATTCTGAAAAACGAATTTCCTACTGCAGAGGCGGTCATAGGGATTGTCATTTCAAGTATATGTTTTACGGGGACATCGTCAGTTTTTCCTATTTTTGTCTTGACCATATACCATATTAATAGATACAAGCAGGAACTCATTTCACCTACTGTCAGTCCAAGCATCACTCCTGCGCATCCATACTCTACTCCCGCGTGTAGGCCTTTATTTAAAAAGATACTTATTGATAAAATTTTGACCGCCTGCTCGATAAATTCCGAACTTGCAGGGATAACAACCTTTCTCTCTCCGTAAAAATAGCCTTTAATACAATATGAGATTCCCATAAACACTGATGCTGGGGCAATACATAAAAGTCCCTGAACACACCTTATGTCATCCAAAATCACAATTGAAATCCATTCTGCGAAAAAGAAAACAATACATACACACACCGCACCAATGCAAAAAACCATAAAGACAGCAGTTTTTACAACCGAAAACGCTCCTTGCTTATCGCCCTGTTCCTCCTTGATAGACACAAGCCTTGAAACCGCCACGCCCATTCCTGCTGATGACATACTTAATACTATGCCGAATATACTCATTATAAGGGAATAAATTCCCATCCCCTCCGCGCCGAGATGCTTTGAGTAATATGCTCTGAATGCAAAATCCATAGTTTTTGCAATTATTCCCGTTGTTGTAAGCAATGCCATATTATACGCAATTCCATTTTTTCTCACTTAATCACACCCGAAAACAGTTTCATATAAATTATATTAAAAAATTTTTTCTCTTATGAGCTTTAATATAATTTGTGTTTTCTATTGATTTTTGCGCTCAATTGTGTATAATATATATTAATAAGAAAATTTGGGGAGGAGGCCTGCTTGTTATGTCGGAAATGTCCGAAAACAAGGCAAGTTTAAACAATAAGTCTTCTAAAATAAATAAGGTTAAGCTGTCTGTATTAATATCGCTTGTTACGCTTTTTGCAGTGTTTTCAGGTTTTATATTTTATGCAGGAAATTATTCTAAGGTTTATCCTAACACTTACATAAACCAACAAGCGGTCGGAGGTATGAACCCTAATGAGCTTAATGTGTTTTTAGGGGAGCTTTCAAAAACCAACTCCTTTCCCGAAACCATTAATCTTACATTAAACGGAGAGAAATGCACAATCTCTCCTGATGACATAGACCTTGCTTTTGACCTCCAGAAAACCGCTGATGTTGCGTTGGGAAGTGAAACTAAAAAGGGATTCTGGAGCAACGCATCAGCATACTTTGGCAGTCTTTTTAGTGAAACAGACATATCCTTATTGCTTAAATATGACCCCCAGAAGCTTGACAGCGTTATTTCTTCCTTCGCTTCCGAATACGAAACTGAGCCTAAAGATGCAAGCTATGTTGCTGAAAACGGGACTCTTACATTAAAAAAAGGAAATGACGGTCAAAAAGTTGACAAAAAAGCTCTTATAGAGGAAATTGAAAGGAATATTTCCTCAAAAAGCATTACAATCCCTCTTGTTCTTGCAAGGGCTCAAGGTAAATCCTTTGATGCAGACCGTCTTTATAAAGAGCTATCAGGGCCTGCAAAAGATGCCTATTACGAAAAAGATGAGGCTGGCGAAATTATCGTTGTCTCTGACAAGCCTTATGTTAAAATAAGCAAACAGGAACTCAAAGAGGCAATAAAGTCAGGAAAAGAAATAGTTTCTTTATCTGCCGAAATTACCCCTGCAAGCAAAACTAAAGCTGACCTTGAAGAGGCACTTTTCTCAGGGACTATGGGGAGTTGGACCAGTTATTTCTCCACAAGCAATGTTCCAAGAACTCAAAACGTTATTTTATCCGCATCAAGAGTTAATAACATAGTCCTTATGCCCGGTGAGAGCTTTTCTTATGATAAAGCCGTTGGGCCGAGAACTGCTGAAAACGGATTTAAAATTGCAGGTGTTTACATTAACAACAAGGTTGAAGACGGCATAGGCGGAGGGGTTTGCCAAACTTCATCAACCCTTTATTCCGCTGTGCTTTATGCAAATCTTGAAATAGTTTCAAGGACATCCCATTCTCTGCCCGTAAGCTATATGCCTCCGGGACAGGATGCAACAATCGCTGCAGGCTCCATTGATTTTATCTTTAAAAACAATACTGATTATCCTGTGAAAATTACTGCAACAATCAGGGGCGGAAGCATTACTTGTTCAATCATCGGGACTCCGGTTAAAGGGCAGAAAGTTATTATCAATAACACAAAAACAGCGAATTATGAGCCGGGAATCGAAATCGAAACCGACCCGTTAGTCCCCAAGGGATTTAAAAAGACCGTTAAAGGTTCGGGGGGGTATGCAGTTTCTTCTTCAAGAACTGTATATCAAGACGGAAATATAATTAAAACAGAACCTCTTACAAAGAGCGTCTATCACGCCACTCCTCATATTATAACCGTAAATCCTGAAGATAAGAATGTTCCTCACGAAACCCTTGTTGAACAGGGAGCTGTTTCAGAAAATGTTACTCCTGAGGATATTGAGCTAAACGGCGAGGAAACGGAAACCGAAAACGAAAAGCCCCAGATATCGCAAACAGAAGATATAATTGAAATATAAATAAAAAACTGACATCTTACGATGTCAGTTTTTTTATTACTTTAATTTTTCGTTTATTGCTTCTCTTAAAGCTATATAATATTCACCATCATTAGGATACTGATCAAAACGGTCAATTTCTTTCAGCATTTCCATAACAGCATCTTTTCCAATTTTCTCTTCAAGGAACTTTAGCGCCCTCAAATCCTGAAGTGCTTCATTGAATACTTTTAATCTAATTGACGGAACAGCTCCTTTTCTTCCCGGATAAACAACAAATGCATCCCCTGCAGGGAAGCCTCCGTCAGCCTCAGTTGTCAGATACGGATTAATAAGGTGGGTTGAAAGCTGACTGTAATAAAAATTATATCCCCACTGCAAAAAGCCATTCATATCGTATTTATAAAGCTGGACGCCTATTACTCTGTTTCTTTGAGATGACATTGCCAAAAAGCGGTTGCTTAAATTGAACTTACCGCTTCCGCAACAGTAATACGCCCACAAATTTTCTATATCCTTGCCGAGGAAGTCGTGGATAGAGGTTGTTGCTATAACCGGTACATCAACTAATCCCTTTTCAGTGTATTCCAAATGGGACATAGCGTCCATATGCTTAAAATCGCCTAAAATCGGTTTTATAAAATCGTGAATCTTGCCATATGTTTCAAGGTGTTTTTCATTTGGCTCATCGGAAATATGGAAATACACTTTATCTAAATCCCATTTTCCGTCTAAATAGTTTCTT
>JAZRTD010000229.1:0-8712 GCA_045651845.1 Clostridia bacterium
TTTGGTATATCTTCGATGTCAACCCATTTCCGCTTGCCGTCGCCGTCTGACACCATGGCAACATACTCTTCTTCACCCGTTTTGGGGTCAACAAAATATATTTCAGAGTTTGCACCTATATTTAAATCCTGAAAAGAAACGCTTCCACCGCTTCCGAACAAACCGAACATAGAGCAGAAAATCAGTATTCCCAAAATGAGAATAAATGCTCCCACAGTAGTCCCGAAAACCTTGACAAAAGTCCAGACATAGCCTAAAACACCTGTCTGTTGCTTTTTCTTCTTTCTCTTCTTTTTGCGTTTTGAATTATACTCTCCCCCAACAGCAGACTGACGCATTTTTGCCTTTGAGGATGAGCTTTCGCTTCTCCTGCCCCTTGGCTCAAGGTCAGAATCATCTACAGGACGAAAACCCATAAAAACGCCTCCTTATTCTTAAGTAAAATAATTATACTCTGCTATATTATAACACATAAAAAGTGTTTTGCATAGTATAAAATAAAAAAATATGGAAATAATTTTTTTAGAATTTGAAAAGGAGGGGCGTCTGTGGTTAAAAAAATTTTCAAAGGTCTGGGTATTTTTGTATTCCTCATAGCCGTTGCCGCCATCAGCTGGGTTACATCATACTATGTCACAACCGAAACAAATAAACGGCTTGCCAAGGAGGAGGCTTCTTCCTATGCTGTTTTTGCCGAAGATGACACCTTAATTGAAACCAAAAACGAAAACGCAATCACTTTTGAATATTACATCGTACGACTTGAGGGAAGCTCCCTTAATGTTTACACCTGTGCAGATAATTCTGAAGAATTTTTATACAGCGAGGAAATCATCACCTCAAACCTTACTAAAACCGACATTGAATTATTAAAACAGGGAACAGTTTTGTATACAACTGGTCAGCTTACGCAGTTTATGGAAAATTTTGTAAGTTAAAATTAAAATCTCCCAAATGTAAGGACAGGTGCTTTCAACTGTACGCATAAAATGAAATTAAAAAGGATTTCGCGAAATCCTTTTTTTAAAAGTGTATCAAGCCAATAAAAAAGTCAATAAATTTGTTTTTTCCTCTTGCTAAAATTGTCGGAATGTAGTATAATAAACTATGTGAATTTAATTTAACTAATATATAAGGAGAGAAAATTATGGCTAAAGTAACAAAAGACACAATTATTATGGATGTTTTAAAGCTTGATGCAGGAACAGCTCCGTTTTTCCTTGAAATCGGAATGCACTGTCTCGGATGCCCTTCCGCCAGCGGTGAAAGCATCGAACAGGCTTGTATGGTTCACGGAACTGACGCAGATGCGCTTGTTGAGAAGATTAACGCTTATCTTGAATCTAAAGGCGAGTAATCACAACTATATTATCTTACCGCAAGCCACTTTGGTTTGCGGTAATTTATTTTCCAAAATAATATTTTTTAATAAATTTTGGGAAATTACTTGACAAATCCGCCGTTATAAAGTATAATAATTGCTGACGCTTTTCGTGGGTAGTCCTGCGAATGTTAAAACAGTGCGGGCGCATAGCTCAGCTGGGAGAGCATCTGCCTTACAAGCAGAGGGTCATAGGTTCGAGCCCTATTGTGCCCACCACACTTTTTTAAAAGCGTTATCATAGGGGCGCATAGCTCAGCTGGGAGAGCATCTGCCTTACAAGCAGAGGGTCATAGGTTCGAGCCCTATTGTGCCCACCATTTTGTTTTAACAAAGGGTGTTTATATGACGGTCGATTTATTATCAATCGCAAACATTGAGGGAAAGGTTTTAAACAAATCTGATGAAATTGACCTTTCTTCTATGAACGGATTTGACTTTTCGTTTAAAGAGCCTGTCAAAATTAATGCGAATTTTGTTTCTCTCGGCGGTGCAATTAATCTTTCCTGCAAAGTCAGTGCCGTGATTGAATATATTTGCGACAGGTGTCTTACCCCTTATAAAGATACTCTGGAAATTGAATTTTCCGAGGTTCTTAAAAAGGAAACCCCCTTTGATGACGGCGAAAACAAAAATCCTGATATAATTTTTTATACGGGTAATTCTGTTGAGCTTGACGGAATAGTTTATAATAATATATATATGAACATTCCGACCAAAAAGCTTTGCAAGGACGATTGCAAAGGTCTTTGCACGAAATGCGGAAAGAACCTTAACGAGGGCGAATGTTCCTGTGATACGCGGGAAACGGACCCGAGATTTGATGTTCTTGATAAATTTTTTGAGTAGATTATGCAGATATAAACTTATCTGTTGGATATATCATTTTGGAGAGAGGTGTAAGAAAATGGCAGTTCCAAAGAGAAAAACATCTAAAGCAAGAAGAGATAAGAGAAGAGCAAATTGGAAGCTCAGCGTTCCGGGTATGATTGCTTGCCCACAGTGCGGTGCATTCAAAATGCCTCACAGAGCTTGTAAGGCTTGTGGCTTCTACAAAGGCAAGGAAGTTGTTAAGGTTGAAGCTTAATCTTGTTTAAGAAATTTCGGCAAGGCTGTATAATATACGGCTTTGCCGTTTTTTTATGTTGAATTTTTATTGATTTGTGGTATAATGAAATTAATCAAGGGAATTGTTTAGTGATTTTAAATATGAATATGTTGAAATTTGACCAAAACAAGGGGAGAGGAATAATGAAGAAAGTCGTTGTTGCTATAGATTCATTCAAGGGAAGCCTTACGACCTTTCAAGCGGGAGAGGCAATAGCAGAAGCTGTTAAAGAAGTTTGTAAAAATGCGAAAACTATTATATCTCCAATTGCAGACGGAGGGGAAGGCACAGTTGAGGCTATCATATCTGCAACGAATGGTGAATTGGTGAGAACTGTTGCTTTGGGTCCTTTGGGCAAGGAGATTGAGGCTTCTTATGGTTTTATTTCTCATACAAAAACGGCTGTTATTGAAATGTCTGCAGCGGCAGGGATTACTTTAATAAGCGAGAATGAACGCAACCCAATGAACACAACAACCTTTGGCGTTGGTGAAATGATTTCAGATGCTATTTCGAGAGGATGCCGAAATTTTATTATAGGAATAGGCGGAAGTGCAACTAACGACGGAGGGGTTGGAATGCTTCAGGCCCTTGGTTTTGAGTTTTTGGACAAGGAGGGCAACCAGGTTTCTGCCGGGGCAAAAGGCCTTAAAGATATTGTTACAATAAAAACAGACAATCAAGTTAAAGAATTAAAAGAATGTTCTTTTTGTGTTGCCTGCGATGTAAAAAATGTTTTGTGCGGAGAGGACGGCTGCAGTGCGGTTTACGGACCGCAAAAGGGCGCAACTCCTGAAATGATAAGAGATATGGACTTGTGGCTTAAAAATTTGGCTCAGCTGACTAAAAATGTTATTCCATCTTCAGATGCCAATATCCCGGGAACAGGGGCAGCAGGCGGAATGGGTTTTGCACTTATAACATTTCTAAATGCAACTTTGGAATCAGGCATTGAATTGGTAATGAGAGAAACCGGGCTTGAAAACCATATTATGGACGCAGATTTGGTTATTACGGGTGAAGGCCGACTTGACGGGCAGTCATATATGGGCAAAGCACCAATCGGTGTTGCTAAACTTGCGAAAAAACATAATAAACCTGTTATTGCTTTTTCGGGTTGCGTAACCGATGACGCCATTCTTTGCAATGAACACGGAATTGATGCTTTTTTCCCAATTGTAAGAAAGCCTTGCACATTGGAAGAAGCTATGGATGTAAACAACGCCTATAAAAATTTAAAAGACACGGCTTATCAAGTGTTCAGATTGATGAATATTTGACACAAGCCTAGCTTTAAAAGGAGATGTTTTTATGAAAAAGATTTTGCCAGTTTTAGTTTCCGTTATGATGCTTACCCTATTCTCTTCCTGTCAGAAATCGGGGGAGATAATTAAGCCCCAAACCCCTGAAACTCCGCCAAAACAGGAAGAAAAAATGATAACTCAGGAAGTTTCATTCTACTATCCCGACGATGCGGTTATGTATCTTTGCCCGGAAACGATTTTAGTTAACACGCGGGAAACCGAGTTTTTAGAGGCAATCGTTCAGACTATCATAAACGGACCTGTTGACCCGGAGCTTAATCCGTCAATTTCGGGGCAGGTCAATGTCTTATCCGCCACATTAAAGGATAAAATATGCACAGTTGATTTATCCGAGGAATTTAGAGAGCACAACACAGGCGGTTCAACAAAGGAGACTATGGCGGTTTATTCCATTGTTAACACTCTTTGCGGTATTGATGGGATTGAAAAGGTCAAAATCAATATTGAGGGCAACGAAAGTCCTGACTTTGGCGGACATTTTGATTTATCCGAGCCACTCCCGCCTGATTTTTCAATAGTTAAAAAATAGCAGAAAAACCGACAAACTATTCATATATTGTGTGTTATAATTATAAACCTGCACATTATATAGAAAAAATTTCAAAAAACTATTGTAATGCAGAAAATTTTATGATACAATCTATACTGTGTATGTATATTCTATTGGATTTTACAGTATTTTTTGATAAATCGCTAAAGAAAAGCGGGTGTTTTAATGGAAAAGTTTGTAATACTCGGAGGCGCAAGGCTTTGCGGAGAGGTTAACATCAGCGGTGCAAAAAATTCCGCTGTTGCTCTTATTGTTGCCGCAATTATGGTTAAAGGTGTTTGCGTTATCGATAATGTTCCTGAAGTTTCCGACACTTATGTCCTTGCCGATATTATAAACAGGCTTGGCGGAAAGGCGGAGTTTACCGATAAGGGCGTTATCACAATTGATTGCACCAATCTTGACTGCTTTGAAGCGTCTTATGAAATTGTGGGTAAAATCAGAGCATCTTCCTATCTTATGGGGGCGTTGCTTGGCAGATTTAAGCACGCAAAGGTTGCCCTTCCCGGCGGTTGCGATTTTGGAGTCCGCCCTATAAATCTTCATCTTAAGGCATTTACGGCTCTTGGTGCAACACATTCTGTTGACCGGGGATTAGTTGATATTCAGGCGGAAAACCTTGTTGGAAGCTCTATATATATGGACCAGGTCAGCGTTGGGGCAACCATTAATGCTATATTTGCTTCAGCTTTAGCAGAGGGGACAACGGTTATTGAAAATGCCGCAAAAGAACCTCATATCGTTGATGTTGCGAACTTTTTAAACTCTATGGGAGCAAACATCAAGGGTGCCGGCACAGATATTATAAAAATCAAAGGCGTTAAAGAGCTTCACGGTGGTTCATATTCGGTTATTCCTGACCAGATTGAGGCAGGAACATTTATGATTGCTGCTGCCGCAACAGGGGGAGATGTTGTTATCAATAATGTTATTCCAAAGCATCTTGATTCCCTTTCGGCAAAGCTTATTGAAATGGGTGTTACTGTTGTTGAGGGCGATGACTGCGTTAGGATTATTGCGGACAAGCCTCTTAAAAAGGTTAAGGTTAACACGATGCCATATCCGGGATACCCGACAGACCTTCAGCCTCAGATTGTTGCGCTTTTGTCGATTGCAAACGGAACAAGTATTGTTACGGAAAATGTCTGGGACAACAGATTTCAGTATATAAGTCAGCTTACTATGATGGGGGCGCAGATTACCGTTGACGGCAGGGTTGCGGTTATCGAGGGCGTTGAGAAGCTTAAAGGCTCGCCCGTTTCCTCAACGGATTTAAGAGCAGGAGCTGCAATGGTTATTGCAGGGCTTATGGCTGACGGGGTTACGGAAGTATTTAACCTTAAATATATTGACCGAGGCTATGAAAATTTTGTTCAAAAGCTTAAAGGTCTTGGTGCACAGATTACAAGGCGCACAGTTGAAGATAAAAATGCAAATCAAATTACAGCATAACAAAAAGACGGCATCAATTGCCGTCTTTTTGTATGTAATTTGTTTGGTAATATAATTATATTACATTTTTCCAAAGTTGTAAAGAAAAAATTCAGGGACAGCAATAGAGCTGTCCCTTTGTTTTATTTAAAAATACAGATTTTTTGACCTTTTTTGAGATTTTCGCTATCCAGATTATTTGCCGACATAATCTTATCTGGAGAAACCAAATACCGCTTTGAAATATCCCAAACGGTTTCGCCCTCGTCTGCAAAATAGATAACCGCAGGCGGACAGGATTTTATTTCAGCATCCTCATCAGGGGCGATTTCTTCAATAACCTCCATAGCTTCGCTTTTTAAGAGAGAAAGGGTGAGAACAACAATGAACCGCAGTTCAATTTCCTTGCTGTCGCTTATGTTATAGCCTATATGGTCTAAATATACCTTTGCCTCGCAGATGGAATTTTCCGTTGCATAGGGGGAATCAACGCTCTGGCTGAATGAACTTATATGGCTTATTCCTGAAAGGGGTGCGTTTTCGTCCTCCGAGGCATATAATATGTTTGAAAGAATTTCTCCGTTAACGGTTATTCTTCCGTTTTCCATAGAAATACCCGTAACTCTTGCCTCGCCGGAACAATCCGAAACCCTGAAAACTGACGGCAGGTAGTCGGGGATTGAAACGGTTTCTTTGTGGGCGATTTGGGTACTGTTTTTATCGGTAATGCTTTCAGTTTCAAACTTTGCTCTGGAAATTTTAACAGGGGTTGAAAGTGAAAATGCATCGGATATTCCGGAGATTTCGGCAGTTTCGGAAACCTTAAAGGTTGCACATATAAGAATGTCAATATTCAGGCATCTTCTTGTGCCGTCAGGCTCTTCGTAAATATCAAAAACAATGTCGCATACGGAAAAGTTACTGTCGATTTCCCCGTCGGGGAGATTTATTCCTTCGAGAGTTTCATTAAATGGAAGAGTTTCTTCTGTTGTGCAAACACATCCGTTTTCATCTGAATAAACAACGAAAAGGTCAATATCCCCCGAAATGCTGATTTTCCCGTCGCTGTATCTTATAGAGTCGGAAGAACATTTGGCATCTATTTTGATTATTTCGCAAATATCGGGTTTCCCTGCGGGAACTTCAACCCTTTCGCGGAAACGGAAGCTTTGTTCTTCCTCAGGGGATACACAGGAAATGCTATAATCTTTGTATTTTGCCATAAGCTCGTTGCTTTCCTCAAAGCCTGTGGGGATTGCGCAGGAAACCTTTCGGCTGACCTTTATGTCAATACCAACGCAACACTTAATATTGATTTTTCGGCTGTTTAAAGTCTGATAGTCGATTTCCTCAAGCTCTGCCTCGGCAAAAATGTGGCTTAATGTGTCAGCCCCTTTACAGTCTGCCATATAGCTGAAATCCAGCTTTGAGAAAATGGATTTAATTCCGCCGTTTTCGGGAATGTAAATAACCGTCAGGTGAACAACGCCCTGAATATAGACTTTGTCTGATTGCGGTGTTTTTTGGGTTATGACAGGCTTTGCACATACCTGAAGAATTCTTGCAACATCAGGCTTTGTGTCGGGGACAATAAGGTCGCACTCTGCCTTTGTCTGACCGTATTTCGTGCAGATTATTTCCTTAAGAGCAATTTCTCTTTTCATAAGACTAAAATTCATTTTATCCTACCTCGTTTCATTATTGGTTGGTATATATTTATGATAGATTAGCCCAGGATATTACCAAAATCAATCCAATCGGACAAAAGTATATATAAAAGAGCCAGGATTAAAAATAAATCTTCGTCGCATCCCCTGTCTAAAACCATAAGAATCAGACCGATTATAAGAATGTCCTCTCCTGACAAGAATCCAAAAAACTTATGGGTTTCGCAGTTATAAATCTCTTTGGGGAGGTAGGAGAGCGGGTTTTTTCTGCCCTTGTCCTTTTTGTGTTCCCTTTCAGGATGCGGACAAAACTTGGGAGGATGAGGCGGAGCGTTTTGCTCTACCCTCTCTTGCCTGGGGGGAGGCTGGTTATAGTATCTTATCATTTCTTCACCGCCTTAAAAATCATCTTTGAAAACTGAAATTATTTTTGATATGTTCATAAGCTGAACTGCCTTGTCAACCTTGCTTTTCCGCTCTTCCTTTAAAAACGGCTTTAAGGAAAGCAAAAGCTTTGCCTTGTCGTTTTCATTGTTTCCCGAGAGCGACATTATTTTCTGAAACTTTAGAAGCATTGACGGGTCAAAATCAAATCCGACATCACTGCTTTTTTCTTCGGTTTTCTCCTGAGGCTCGTCACGGAAGGCGTTCATAATTTCCATAAGCTGTGCCTTTTTGTCCTCCCCCGAAAACATTTCGCGCACCTTTTCAATGGCTTCCTGAAAATCAAAATTGCTGTCCATAACGCTCTGCTCCTTTATTGTTTGAATAAATCCTTTAATTTTGGGTCGTTTTTGTATTTTTCAATGTCAACATCTTTAAGTTTTTCCATAATTTCCTGTTTGTTGGGATTTTCTAGCACATTTTTTACCTGTTTCATCTGGGCCTCGCTTAAAACACCTTTTAATTTTGAAAGTCCTGCCTCAAGTTTTTCGGGGGTAAGGCCTGAGAGCATTTTCTCAATATTCATAATGAAATTCCTCCGTTTTAAAGATTTTTATCAATATTATTATATGTATTTTAATTAAAATAGTGACAAACGGAGAAAAATGTGTTATACTGATAAAATCAGGAGTGATTATATTGAAAGCAATTTTGCTCAGTGATTCCCACGGGAAAGTGGGAAATCTTATAGAGGCGTGTGAAAACGAGAAAGACGCTGATATGGTTATGTTTCTCGGCGATGTTCACCGCGATATTGAAGAATTTATGCTGGCCTGCCCGAAAATTCTTGTGGCGGAGGTTATCGG
>JAZRTD010000230.1:0-2257 GCA_045651845.1 Clostridia bacterium
CCTCCGCCTGATAAACCAACGGCAGAAACCGTATGATGAGGACTTCTAAACGGTCTTGTGGTTATCATTGGGGTGTCTTCCCGTAAAAGTCCTGCAATACTGTGGATTTTAGTCGCCTCTAAAGCCTCTTCAAAGCTCAAATCAGGAAGAATTCCGGGAATACGCTTTGCAAGCATTGTCTTACCTGAGCCGGGAGGCCCTGACATCCCCACATTATGTCCCCCTGCCGCCGCAATTTCAAGGGCACGCTTTATAGAGTCAAGGCCCTTAACATCAGCAAAATCAAAGGGGTATTCACTTCTTTGAGTGAATAAGGATTTACTTTGAGCAGGTGTTTTCTTTAAGAGATTTGTCCCTGAAATATGCTCTGCAACCTGTCGAAGATTTTCTGCGCCGAAAACCTCCATTTCTTCAATTATAGCCGCCTCTTTTGCGTTTGAGACGGGAAGAATAACCTTTTTAAAACCATTCTGATATGCAGAAATAACCATAGGCAGTATTCCGCGGACAGGGCGAAGACTTCCGTCGAGTGCAAGCTCGCCCAAAAGGATATATTCATTTGAGTTTATAGCCTTAATCTGGTCGGAGGCAATTAAAATTGCAACAGAAACAGGCAGGTCATAAAGAGCGCCTGCTTTTTTAACACTTGCAGGGGCAAGGTTTACAACTATTTTCTTTGCGGGCATAGAAAGTCCCGTGTTTTTAATTGCGGAACGGATTCGTTCCTTGGATTCTTTAACTGCCGCATCGGGAAGACCGACAATTTCAAAAGACGGAAGAGCGTTGGAAATGTCAACCTCCGCCTCAACAATAAACCCGTCAATTCCGCTAAGGGCAGAGCTGTTAATCTTTGCAAGCATAATTTAGCTCCTTTGTCTTAAGGCTTCGTATATAAGAACACCTGCCGCAACGGAGGCGTTTAAAGACTCGATTTCGCCAATCATAGGGATTTTAACAAGAAAATCGCATTTTTCACGGACAAGTCGGCTCATTCCCTCGCCTTCACTTCCGATTACAATTGCCAAAGCTCCTTTAAGGTCGGCTTTATAGTGAAAATCTGTGGCGCTAAGGTCAGTCCCTGCAACCCAAACACCCTCTTTTTTCAGCTTTTCAATGGTCTGGGCAATATTTGAAACCTTTGCCACGGGAATATATTCAACCGCCCCTGCGCTGACCTTGGAAACCGTTGCATTAAGGCTGACACTTCGGTTTTTTGGAATTATAACCCCGTGCATTCCTGCGGCGTTGGCAGTTCTTATAATACTGCCAAGATTATGAGGGTCTGAAAGACCGTCAGCGATTAAAATGAATGGCGGTTCGTTTTTCTCTTTTGCAAGGTTTAAAATGTCCTCAAGGCTGGCATATTTGTGTGCCGCCGCAAAGGCAACAACCCCTTGATGATTTCCGCCATCTGAAAGCTCGTCAAGCTTTTTGCGGTTAACAAAACGGTAAGGAATTTGCTTTTCCTTTGCCATAGCCGTTATTTTTGAAATAAGGCTGTGGGTAAGCCCGTCCTGAAAAAATATTTTATCTATTTCCCTGCTTGAGGAAAGCGCCTCAATGACAGGGTTTCGTCCGTATATTTTATCTTCCATAGTAAAATCCTCCAAAATTAAGATAAGTATAACACATTTGAAAAAAATTTGCAACAATAAACTATTGCAAAATTGCTTTTGTTAAAGTATAATATAGATTAGATAAGTTTGTTTTATGGAAGTGAAGCTATGAAAATTCTGGCAATAGAAAGCTCCTGCGATGAAACTGCGGCGGCGGTTTTGGAAAACGGCACCACTGTTTTGTCCAATATTATAAATACACAGATTGAAACCCACAAAAGATATGGGGGAGTTGTTCCTGAAATTGCGTCAAGAATGCACATTGAAAATATAAATAAGGTTATAGACACGGCTCTTTGCGAGGCAAAGGTGACATTTGACGATATTGATGCCATTGCCGTAACCTATGGGCCCGGTCTTGTGGGCGCGCTTTTGGTTGGTGTTTCGGCGGCAAAAGGCTTAAGCTATGCCCTTAATAAACCTCTTATTCCCGTTCATCATATAAAAGGGCATATTTGCGCTAACTATATCTCAAATCCCGACTTCAAACCGCCTTTTGTGTGCCTTGTTGCATCAGGGGGACATAGCCACATTGTTTATGTTAAGGATTATAACACCTATGAGGTTCTTGCCAAAACCTGTGACGACGCGGCAGGAGAGGCGTTTGATAAGGTTTCGAGAGTTTTGGGTCTTGGTTATCC
>JAZRTD010000231.1:0-8173 GCA_045651845.1 Clostridia bacterium
AGAGCTATTGCGGAAACTAACAGAAGACGGGAAATCCAGATGGAATATAACAAGAAGAACGGCATAACTCCCGAAACTATAAAGAAGAATGTTCACGGTGTTATTTCTGCAACAATCGGCGAAAATGTTTCAAAACAGGAGAAAATCGAAAGGGCGGAAAAGGAACGCACCATTGCAGAGCTTACCGTTAAGATGAAGCAGGCGGCAGAGCTTTTACAGTTCGAGCTTGCAGCAAAGCTTCGTGATGAAATAAAGAGCTTACAGGAAGGTTAAAATATGCAGAAGAATATAATTATAAAAGGGGCAAAAGAGAATAATCTTAAAAATATTGATGTGGAAATCCCCAGAGATAAGCTGGTTGTTGTGACGGGTCTTTCTGGGAGCGGAAAATCCACTCTTGCCTTTGATACCATTTATGCCGAGGGGCAAAGACGGTATGTTGAGTCTCTTTCGGCTTATGCAACACACTTTTTAGGACAGATGCACAAGCCTGATGTTGAAAGCATAGAAGGGCTTTCCCCTGCTATTTCAATCGACCAGAAAACCACAAGCAAAAATCCCCGCTCCACAGTTGGAACGGTTACGGAAATCTATGACTATATAAGACTTCTTTTTGCAAGGATTGGCATTCCCCATTGCGTAAAATGCGGGAAAGAAATAAGGTCACAGTCAATTGACCAGATTGTTGACGCTGTCCTCAATCTGCCCGAGAGGACAAAGCTTCAGCTTTTAGCTCCCGTTGTAAGAGGCAGAAAGGGCGAGCATAATAAGGTCGTTAAAGATGCCTTTAAAAAGGGCTTTGCAAGAGCCATTATTGACGGGGAAATGATAGAGCTTGACGGAAGCGAAACCAAGCTTGATAAACAAAAGAAGCATACAATTGAAATTGTGGTTGATAGGCTGTCGGTTAAAGAGGGAATGGAGAGAAGACTTACTGATTCTCTTGAAACCGCTCTTGAAATGGCGGAGGGGATAGTTGTTGTTGACATAGTTGACGGGAACAGAATAACTTTTAGCACAAACTATGCCTGCGATGATTGCGGAATAAGCATAGATGAGCTGACACCGAGAATGTTTTCCTTTAACACTCCGTACGGCGCCTGTCCTAAATGTATGGGTATTGGCTCACTGACTATGGTTGACCCTGATAAGGTTATCCCAGATAAAACAAAATCTATCGAGGAGGGTGCAATCCTTGCCACAGGCTGGGCAAATGCAGATGAATCGACTATTGCGAGAATGTATTACGAGGGACTTGCTAAAAGATATAACTTTACTCTTAATACTCCGATTTGCGAAATGTCCGATGAAGCCCTTGATGCCATTTTATACGGAACTAAAGGAGAAAAGCTTAAGCTTAATGTTGACAGAAGATATACGAAAGGGATTCAGTATGCCTCATTTGAGGGGCTTATAAATAACCTTTCAAGGCGATATGATGAAACCAATTCGGAATGGGTTAAAAAGGAAATAGAGGCTCTTATGATAACTATGCCCTGTCCTGAATGTCACGGGGCAAGGCTTAGAAAGGAAACCCTTGCAGTAACGGTTAAAGAGAAAAATATAAATCAGGTAACAGATTTATCCGTTAAGAATGCTTATGAATTTTTTAATTCACTTGTGCTTAATGAAAAGGAAAAAATAATTGCAAAGGCAATTTTAAAGGAAATTCGGGAAAGGCTTAACTTCCTTGTGTCGGTGGGTCTTGACTATCTAACCCTTTCAAGGTCAGCAGGGACACTCTCAGGCGGAGAAGCACAGAGAATAAGGCTTGCAACTCAGATTGGCTCCAGTCTTATGGGGGTTTTGTATATTCTTGATGAGCCAAGCATAGGTCTTCATCAAAGGGATAATGAAAAGCTTATTGCAATGCTTAAAAGACTCCGTGATTTGGGGAATACTTTAATTGTCGTAGAACACGACGAGGATACAATGCTTGCCGCAGACCATATAATTGATATCGGTCCCGGGGCAGGTGTCCACGGCGGACAGATTGTTGCAGAAGGAACTGCAAAGGAAATTATGAAGTGTAAAAATTCCATAACGGGGCAGTATCTTTCAGGAAAAAGAAAAATCGGTGTTCCGAAAGAGAGGCGCGAGGGGAACGGAAACTTCCTTGAAATCAAGGGAATGACACAAAATAATCTTAAAAATGCAAGCGTAAAAATTCCTTTGGGGACATTTACTTGCGTGACAGGTGTTTCAGGCAGCGGAAAGAGTTCATTTGTCAACGAAATTCTATACAAAAACCTTGCAAATGAACTTAATCACGCAAAACAGCACCCGGGAAAATGCAAAGAGATAAAAGGAACTCATAACCTTGACAAGGTTATAAATATTGACCAGTCGCCAATCGTCAGAACGCCTCGCTCAAATCCTGCAACCTATACAGGTCTCTTTATGGATATAAGAGAGCTTTTTGCCTCAACGGCTGATGCCAAAAGCCGTGGCTATAGTGCTGGGCGGTTCAGCTTCAATGTTAAGGGCGGAAGATGTGAGGCTTGCACAGGGGACGGAATTATAAAAATTGAAATGCACTTTCTCCCTGATGTTTATGTGCCTTGTGAGGTCTGCGGAGGAAAGAGATATAACCGTGAAACCCTTGAGGTCAGATATAAGGGAAAGAATATATATGAAGTTCTTGAAATGACCGTTGAAGAGGGATTGAAATTTTTTGAAAATATCCCGAAAATAGAGAGAAAACTCCGCACACTCTATGAGGTTGGACTTGGCTATATTAAAATCGGTCAGCCGTCAACCACTATTTCAGGGGGCGAGGCGCAGAGAGTCAAACTTGCAACGGAGCTTAGCAAAAGAAGCACAGGGAAGACCATATATATTCTTGACGAGCCAACAACAGGTCTTCATATTGCCGATGTTGAAAAGCTTATCGAGGTACTTTTAAAGCTTGTTGAGGCTGGAAATACGGTTGTTGTTATAGAGCATAACCTTGATGTTATCAAAACTGCCGATTATATAATTGATATGGGCCCTGAAGGCGGAGATATGGGCGGTGAAGTTATTGCCACGGGGACGCCTGAAAAGGTGGCTCAAAATAAGAAGTCATATACCGGGCAGTATCTTAAAAAGGTGCTTGAAAGGCAATGACAGGCTTAAATGAGAATGGTTTAATATATTTTGAAAAACTATTGTATTTTTTCGATATATATGGTAAAATGTAGAATATAACGTATGACGGGCAAAAAGGTTTTGCCCAAGCAGGGTCAGGATAAGGAGATGGTTTTGTGGACCCGTTGCCTCGAAGTAGGAGCATAAAGGACTTTGAAAGAAAATTTTATGAGTTTATCGGTATTGTCAGACGGCGTTGCTGACGGGATACTGTGAAATTTGGATAAACTTGTAAAACTTGGAGGACTTTATGGATATATATAAACAATTATTTTTGCAATTAATATTGATTGCGCTTAATGCTTTTTTTGCCGCAACCGAAATTGCCGTTATTTCTCTTAATGAAAAGAAAATTAAGGCGAGGGCGGAGGATGGCGATAAAAAAGCCAACAAAATGCTTAAAATGATAGAGGAGCCCACCAGCTTCCTTTCAACAATACAAATTGGTATAACCCTTGCAGGATTTTTAGGCTCCGCATTTGCTGCTGATAATTTTGCTGATAAGCTGACAGGTTTCTTTATGGAATCTATGAATGTTCCGAGTGTCTATGCAGGAACAATTGACACGGCTTCGGTTATTATCATAACCCTTATTTTGTCTTTTTTTACTCTTGTTCTCGGAGAGCTTGTTCCAAAGCGTGTGGCTATGCGTCATAAAGAGAAATTAGCAGAGGTTGTTTGCGGATTTATAACGGGATTATCTGTTATTTTAAGGCCTATTATATGGTTTTTGACCGTGGCAACGAACGGTGTTTTAAGACTTTTCGGTATTGACCCTAATGAGAAAGATGATGCTGTTTCAGAGGAAGATATTGTTATTATGCTGGATGCGGGGGCAGATGAAGGGACTTTTGACCAGGATGACATAGAATACATAAAAAATGTGTTCAAACTTGACAACCTGACAGCGGCGGATATTATGACGCCGAGAAAAGCCATAACATTTATTTCTGAGGACGCAACAGAGGAGGAAATTCTTGAAGTTATTGAAACAGAGGGTTACTCAAGAATTCCAATATATTCCGATACGGTTGATGAAATTGTCGGTGTCCTTTATGCCAGAGATTATCTGCTTCATTGCAGAAAGCCGGGATTTAAGCTTACGGATGCGGTTTTCCAGCCAAGCTATGTTCCTGAAACCATACATCTTGATATCCTTTTTAAGGATATGCAAAAGCAACACAATCATATGGTGATTGTTGTTAATGAGTTCGGAACGCCTTCGGGTATTGTTACAATGGAGGATATTATTGAGGAGCTTGTTGGCGAAATCTGGGACGAAAGCGATGAGGCGATTGAGAACTTTGTTAAGATAAATGACAGAGAATACCGTGTTTTGTCAACAACTTCAGTGGAAGACTTCTTTGAATTTTTTGACCTTGAGCCTGATGAAGACTCGGAGGCAACAACCGTTAACGGCTGGATGCTTGAAAAGAGTGAAAATATTCCTGATGAAGGCTATTCCTTTGAATATGAAAAAATAATTGCAACGGTTACAAAAGCCGATGATTTAATGACTCACGAAATTGTTGTCACAATAAAGGAAAAAATTGAAGAAGAATAAATTTTTGGGCTGTGGCTTTGTGTCGCAGCCCTGTTTACCCAATATAATTTATTAAGGTGATGCTATGAATATTATTATTGTTGGTTGCGGCAAGGTCGGAAGAAAGCTTGCAGAGCAGTTGAGCTATGAAAATGAGCATAATATAACAGTTATAGATATAAATAAAACTTATATAACGGATACGGCGAACAAGTATGATGTTATGGGTATCGTTGGAAGCGGAACAAATCTTGAAATGCTTGAAGAAGCAGGGACGGATAAGGCGGATATTTTGATTGCAGTAACAGGCTCGGATGAGGTTAATCTTCTTGCCTGCCTTATGGCGAAGAAATTGGGCGACTGTAAAACCATCGCCAGAGTGAGAAAACCTGAATACAGAAAAGCAATCGGCCTACTCAAAGAGGATTTGGGGCTTGCTATGATAATTAACCCTGAGTTTGCGGCGGCGTCGGAAATCGCAAGACTTCTCCGTTTCCCGTCAGCTATTCATATTGATACATTTGCGAAAGGCAGAGTGGAAATTTTAAAGCTTAAAATTTCGGCAGGCTCACCCCTTGACGAACTGAAAATTGCGGATATTTCAACAAAGCTTAATTGTGATGTTTTGGTGTGCGGAGTTGAAAGAGGAAATGAGGCGTTTATCCCAGGCGGTAACTTCGTGCTTAGGGCGGGGGACGAAATAAGCATTGTTGCCTCTATTAAAAACGGAACATATTTCTTTAAAAAGGTTGGGGTTAAAACCAACCGAGTTAAGGAAACTATGATTATAGGCGGAGGCGAAACTGCCTTTTATCTTGCGGATTTGCTCATTCATTCAGGAATTGATGTTAAGATTTTTGAAAAAAATCCCATAAGGTGTGACGAGCTTTGCGATTTGTTGCCTAAAGCAACGATTATAAACGGCGACGGGACTGAAAACAGGCTTTTATTGGAAGAAGGACTTGAAAATGTCAGCTCCTTTGTTTCTATGACAAATCTTGACGAGGAAAATGTAATGCTTTCCCTTTATGCAAAGAGCAAAACAGATGGAAAGGTTATAACTAAAATTAACAGAACGGAATACGATAATGTTATCGGGACCCTTGATTTGGGGACTATAATTTATCCCAAAGATATAACCGCTGACCATATTATTAAATTTGTCCGTGCGACAAACAACTCAATTGGCAGTGATATTGAAACAATGCACCGTATTTTAGACGGAAAAGCGGAAGCTCTTGAATTTAAAATTAAGGAAAACTCGCCTGTTTTGAATAAGACTTTAGACAGCCTTGATCTTAAGGATAATATTATTATTGCCTGCATAAGCAGAGGAGGAAAGGTTATTATTCCAAGAGGTCAGGATGTTATTATGCCTGGTGACGGAGTAATTGTTGTAACGGCTCACGAAGGGTTTAAAGATATTAGCGATATTCTTAAATAGGGGTTAAGATTATGAATTACAAGATGGTGTCGTATGTACTCGGCTGGGTACTGAAAATTGAGGCAGGGTGTCTGCTTTTGCCCCTGATTTGTGCATTTATATATAATGATTCAGGGAAAAATGCTATAATAATGAGTATTATTCTCTGCCTTGCTGCGGGAATTATTCTTTCTTTTAAGTCGCCAAAATATAAAACAATGTATGCTAAGGAAGGCTTTGTGACAGTGGCGCTTTCCTGGATTGTTATGAGTATTTTCGGAGCAGTTCCTTTTATTGCGTCAGGGCATATAGAAAGCTTTGTGGATGCAATATTTGAGACAGCGTCGGGATTTACAACCACAGGTGCATCAATCCTTGAAAAAGTTGAGGACCTTCCCAAAAGCCTGATTTTATGGAGAAGCTTTACTCACTGGATTGGCGGAATGGGAGTTCTTGTGTTTCTGGTTGCTTTGCTCCCGTCATCTTCAGGAGATAATATGTATCTCATAAAGGCGGAAAGCCCAGGGCCGTCGGTTACTAAAATGGTTCCTAAAGTAAGGTCTATGGCGAAAATCCTATATCTTATTTATCTTGGAATGACTGTTTTGGAGTTTATTCTTCTTAAGGCAGGGGGTATGGAAACCTTTGATTCCATAACACTTACATTCGGAACAGCGGGCACAGGCGGATTTGCAGTGAGAAATTCAGGCTTTGCTGATTATACGGCTTATCAGCAATGGGTTATTACGATATTTATGATTTTGTTCGGTATTGACTTTTCAGTTTATTATCTTATACTTTTGCGAAAATTCAAAACCGCTTTCCGCTCTGTTGAAGTCAGAACATATCTGGGAATAATTCTCCTGTCAATATTGGTTATTTCCCTTGATTGCCGTAATTTATATGCAAATATTTCAGATAATTTTAGAAATACCGCCTTTACGGTTGGGTCAATAATAACCACAACGGGGTATTCGACTGTAAATTTTGATATGTGGAACAGTTTTTCGAAGACTTTGTTAGTAGGTCTTATGTTTATAGGTGCGTGCGCAGGGAGTACAGGCGGAGGAATAAAGGTTTCGAGAATTATAATCCTGTTTAAGAGTATTTTTAAAGAGATAAAAATTGCAGTTCATCCCCAGAGAACAGTTAAAATAACTATGAATGGGCGAATGGTGGAGCACGAAACTGTCAGAGCGGTTAATGTTTATATGGCATCTTATATAGCAGTTTTTGCTTTATCGCTATTACTCATAAGTCTTAACAAATTTGATTTTACAACAAACTTTACAGCGGTTCTGGCAACGCTTAATAATATAGGTCCGGGACTTGCGGGGGTTGGACCTGTGGAGAATTTTTCGAAATTTTCCGATTTGTCAAAGCTGGTTATGACTTTTGATATGATTATCGGCAGACTTGAGATATTCCCAATCTTAATTCTGTTTTCAAAAAGCACTTGGAAGCGATAAAATTTCATAAAATTATATTACTTTGCAAAAACTAATTATATGAATTTTAAGAAAATATGAAATTCTTTAAATTTACTATTGATTATTGGAGTAAGTTGTGGTAAAATTAGAAAGTTGGAAAAGAATTTATAAAAGCGAGAAGGGATTTTTTATGGCAAATAAAGAGAGAAGAGTCGGAACAATTTCAAGAGGTATCCGTTGTCCTATTATAAAGCAAGGGGATAATCTTGCGAAAATTGTTGCAGACAGTGTGCTTGAGGCGGCTGAATACGAAGGCTTTGAGCTTCGCGACAGAGATGTTATTTCTGTAACAGAATCTGTTGTTGCCCGTGCACAGGGAAACTATGCGTCAATTGATAACATTGCTCAGGATGTTAAAAATAAGCTTGGCGGTGAAACTATGGGTGTTATTTTCCCGATTTTGTCAAGAAACAGATTTGCTATTTGTCTTAAGGGAATTGCAAAAGGAGCGAAAAAAGTTGTTCTTATGCTCAGCTACCCATCTGACGAGGTTGGAAACTCCCTTTTGGATTTAGATAAACTTGACGAAACTGATGTTAATCCATATTCTGATGTGCTTTCTCTTGAGAGATACCGTGAACTCTTCGG
>JAZRTD010000232.1:0-1658 GCA_045651845.1 Clostridia bacterium
CCCGTTTCCCAACATTGTCAAAAACAACTCCCGAAAGTGTCTTAAGGCGACTTGCAACATATTTTTCAGATTCATAAAGTTCATCAAGGTATATTCCGTCATATTCCCCTGTGTTTTCCTTTTTAAGCTGTCCTAAAAGAAGCATTTCCGCAATGATGTCCTCAATATCTCTTGCCCCTATATCTGCCACTCCTGAAACCTGATTTACAAGAATCTGCACGGGCAAAAATGTGTGTCCGCCAAGGTATGCACTATTCCTGAGAACAGAGCGGATTGCAGCAATCACTCTGTATCTGTGGTTTTTCGGAAAGCCTGTAGCAAGACCTATCCTGTCCGACACCTCAAAGGTTATTCCGTTTATAAACTCACAAAGGGCATAGGGATTTTCCTTAATTATATTCATAGCGTTCATACCGAAAAACATATAGACTTTTGCTGAATATGTAAGAGAAATCCCGAATTTCTGAAAGAACATATTAAGCTCTTTCATACTGACCTGACTCATACACGCAGCGTGGATTTCCTCTATTCTGCCTTCGCTTAAGCCCTTTATTCCCATTAACCGCATAGGCTCATTTTCAATAACCGATATTGACTCTGTTCCGAATTTCTCAACAATTGCTCTTGCGGTGGCTCTTCCCACATAAGGGAACACCCCCGATGCAAGATAATGCTCAATTTCCGCTTCGTCTGACGGGGTGTATCTTTGATAGCTTTCAACCAAAAACTGTTCCCCGTATTCGGGATGGTTTTTATAACACCCTAAAGCTTCAATGGTTTCCCCCTCTGAAATATCCGGCATTATTCCCGTTAGAGTAATAAGCGTCCCCTCCGTCGAGATATCGCAGACCGCATAGCCGTTTGACGGGTTAAAATATATTATATCTTCAATTGTTCCTGAAATTTTTTCCTGCGTATTTTCCATATTTTATTCCTTTATTCGGCTTATATATTCATCAATATCCATCACACTAAGAATATCAAATTCTCTTTCAAGCCGTCTTAAAATCTGCATTGTTTCATCCTTTGAGCCCATATCAACTGCGATTATATCACCGCAAAATGGGTTTCTTCCAAAGATTGTTTCGCGGACATAAACCTCCGCTTCATCCTGATTGTTTTTAAAAAACAATACGGTGTGGCTTTTTACTTTTTCTTTCCCCTTAAGTCTTAAAAAATATCCATACAGATAAAATACTGTTTTTATCGCTCCGTAAACTGCAAAAACGCATAAGACCGTCATAAAAACCGTATCAAGCATACAATCACTCCTTTTTCACATATTATGCAGATGCAAAAAAGAGTGTACTTCTCTATTTTAACATTTGAAGTATTAATATGCAAGAGAATTTTGTCACTTTATGTCAATTTGATTATTTTATGTCAGAAAAGAAAAAAACCTCTTGAATTAAAATTTATATTATGGTATACTATTCTTAATTATGATGAATACAATGGATTATTAGGAGTATTTTTTATGACTGTGGAGCAAATCCTTCATAATTTCGGAATAGCGATGCTTCCTATTGCTGAAATAAGAGGCTCTATTATATATTGCTTTACCCAGAATTTTGACTGGTTCAGCCTTTTGATTATGTATCTTATTGCAGTTGTTGGGAACTTTTTGCCTGTTCCGTTTATAATTTTACTTTTCAGAC
>JAZRTD010000233.1:0-2010 GCA_045651845.1 Clostridia bacterium
TTCCGGGACATCAATGCTTCTTTGCCAAATTAGTCCGATTTCGCTTTCCATATATCTTATTTTAATAAACATTCCGCTGTTTTTATACGGACTGAAAAAACAAGGCAAAACATTTACGGTGTATTCACTTTATACTGTTGCTATGTACTCTCTCGGGGCGTGTTTAATAACCGACGTTCTCCCCATAGATGTCAGCCTTTCTTCTCCTCTGGCAGGTCAGGATTTGTTGCTTTGTTCCCTGTTCGGTGGTGTCATTTCCGGTATAGGAAGCGGACTTACTATTCGTCTTGGCGGTGCAATTGACGGTGTTGAAGTTATGTCTGTTATTTTTGCGAAAAAAATCGGCGTAACTGTCGGCACATTTGTTATGGTTTATAATGTTATTCTCTATGTCATAAGCGGAATTGTTTTAGACAGCTGGATATTGCCCCTTTATTCCATTGTAACATATGCTGCAGGCCTTAAAACTATCGACTTTATAGTCGAGGGTTTTGACCGTTCAAAAGCCATAATGATTATAACCGACAAAGCTGACGAAATCTGCAACGCATTAAGCTCAGGCTATGCAAGTGGAGTTACGCTTATTCCGGCTAAAGGACACTATTCACAAAAAGAGAAGTCAGCCATATATTTTATTGTAAACAGGTTTCAAATTCCAAGAGTTAAAGAAATAGCCCACGAGATTGACCCCGGGGCATTTATGACAATTACTGAAGTTGCAGATGTTTACACGAGTGTTAAATAAAAAAAGTACGGTTAAATAACCGTACTTTCTTTATTTAATTTAAAAGTTCTTTTGCAGCAAATGCAGCCCCAACAATCCCCGCATCATTAAGAAGCGTTGCCGCTTGAATTTTTGTTTCAGGTAAGCTTCCCGTTGTGTATGAAAACTCTTTACAATGCTTTCTTACCGGCTCAACAAGATATTCACCTTCACGGCTGATACCTCCGCCGATAACAAGAATTTCAGGCTGGAATATGTTAATTACATTTGTGAGCCCGTCTGCAACATATTTAACATAAGTGTCAACAACATTTTGCGCCGCCTTATCTCCCTGCTTTGCAGCATCAAAAGCAGTTCTTCCGTTTACTTCCTCGCCGCTCTTCTTCAAAATCTCATTCATAAGACTCTCCGGATGCTTCTCAATCGCAACCTTTGTCTGTCTTATCAGCGCAGTTACAGATGCATAAGCCTCCCAACAGCCTTTTCTTCCGCAGGTACACAAAACACCGTCTGCAACAAGAGTTGTATGACCAAACTCTCCGCCTGCTCCATTAAAGCCTCTGAATATTTTTCCGTCAATAACAATACCGCTTCCAACACCTGTTCCAAGGGTTATTGCAACAAAACATTCACTGTCAATGCCTGTCGCCTTATATTCACCAAGAGCTGCAGCATTTGCATCATTTTCCACCGCAACAGGAACATCGAAATACTTATTAAGTTCTTCCCTTAACGGAACATTGTCAAATTTAAGATTATTAGCATAAACAACAACTCCGTTTTTTGAATCGATAGACCCCGGAGAACCAACACCAATTCCTTTTATATCCTCAAGCTTAAGCCCGGCTTTATCAATAAGCTGTTTTGACAAATCTGCCATATCTTTAACAATTTCCTGATAGCTTCTTTCATTATATGTGGGCGTTGAACCTTTAACAATAATCTTTGCATCATCATTAACAATTCCAATTGCTATATTTGTTCCGCCTAAATCAATTCCAATATACATATTATCACAAGCCCTTTCATAAACGCATTTCTTAATACATTTTTATTATATATTATTTTTTCTTTTTTGTAAATATATATTTCAATACATTTTAAAAATATATTCAATATCAGTAAAACAGTTTACAGAAAATTCACATATAATGGCGAACTTGACTGTTTAGCAAGCGAGGCTCTTAAAATCGTCATTTTATATTTCCGAAATTGGCGATGGCGGAAGAGAAATTAAGTAAAAAAAGGTGCTTTAAGCACCTTTTTTATTTTTCTAATATATCTGC
>JAZRTD010000234.1:0-2412 GCA_045651845.1 Clostridia bacterium
GAAACAAACTCAAAAACTGTTTTTGTGTAATAATCAAGACCTCTTACGATGTCAGGATTAACCTTAAATTCGATGCCCATATTTAAAAGCCCTGATTTAACCTTTTCAAAATGGCTGTTACACTCCTCGCAGAGATAATCAACCATTCTGGGCGCGTCCTTTGCAATCTCACTGCAAACAGGTGACTTACAGTCAATTATTCGCATTGGATTTTTCTCAAGACGCTCTTTGCAGGTTTCGCAAAGTTCGTTTTCCTTTGCCCTAAAATAGCTTTTAAGCTTTTCGTTATATTCCTTTCGGCAAGTGGGACAGCCGATACTGTTTATATAAAGAGTTACCCCTTTTATTCCAACCTTATTCAGAAATGTATTAGCCAGGGAAATAATTTCCGTATCTGTCTGGGGGGATTCTGCCCCAAAGCATTCTATTCCAAACTGATGAAATTCACGAAGTCTGCCTGACTGAGGTTTTTCATATCTGAAACAAGGAATAATATATGCAAGCTTGGTAGGTTGCGGATTTGCATAAAGGGAATTTTCAATATAGCTTCTGACAAGGGTTGCCGTTCCTTCAGGCTTTAAGGTAACCGACCTTCCGCCTTTGTCCATAAATGTATACATCTCTTTCTGGACAACATCCGTGGTTTCCCCCACGCCTCTTGCAAAAAGTTCTGTGTTTTCAAAAACAGGGGTTCTTATTTCCTTATATCCAAAAACATTGCAAATTTCTCTTGCCGTATTTTCAATTTTTTGCCAAAGGACAACCTCCTCGGGCAAAACATCTTCCGTTCCTCTCGGTTTTGTTATCATCTGTCTTCTTCCGCCTTTCCGCTAAGTATATATTCAATAAGCTCCAACACATCTTCCCGCCCTACCTTATTTTCAGAAGAAAACGGGATTAAAACACAATCTTCATCAAGCCCAAGCTCGTTATATATACAGGTTAAATTCTTATCTATTTCCGATTTTTTCAGCTTATCAAGTTTTGTCGCAACAACATAGGTATAATATCCGCAACGCTTAACCCAATCCGCCATCATTAAATCGTCAGCCGTTGGCTTATGCCTTGCGTCAACAAGCTGAATAACCGCCACAAGGTTTTCTCTGCCTGACAAATAGTCCTCAATCATTTTTGCCCATTTTTCCTTTTCTGTTTTGGAAACCTTGGCATAACCGTATCCGGGTAAATCAACAATCCTGAACTTTTTCTCAACATTGTAAAAATTTATTGTTGCCGTTTTCCCCGGCGTACTGCTTGTTCTTGCAAGCTTTCTACGGTTTAATATACAGTTTATGAGTGATGATTTTCCGACATTCGACCTGCCAACTAAAGCAATTTCCGGCAAACTCATATCCGGATATTGAGCCTTAACCACCGCTGTCGTTTCAAAATCGGCATTTATATATTCCATTAGTCGCTCCTTATTTAGAAAGTGCCGCTTTAAGCACCGTTTTCATATCCTTTGCAAAAATAAAGTTCATTTCTTCCTTTATTTTGCTAGGGAGTTCCTCATAATCCTTTTTATTTTCAAAAGGAATAACTATATTCCTTATTCCTATACGATACGCCGCAAGAGACTTTTCTTTAAGTCCGCCTATTGGCAAAACTCTTCCTCTTAATGTTATCTCACCTGTCATCGCAATATCAGCTTTAACAGGCGTTTCTGTAAGAGCCGAAACCATCGCCGTCGCCATAGTTACGCCTGCAGACGGACCGTCTTTGGGAACTGCCCCTTCGGGGATATGGATATGTATATCCTTATTCTTATAAAACTCGGTTTCAATTCCAAGACTTTCGCTGTTTGCACGGACATAAGACATTGCCGCCTTTGCCGACTCTTTCATAACATCGCCGAGATTTCCCGTCACTTCAATTTTGCCTGTTCCCGGCATAACATTAACCTCTGCCAAGAGGGTTTCCCCGCCGTGCTGTGTCCAGGCAAGGCCCGTAACAAGACCTACTATATCATTCTTTTCTTTTTCATCTTTTTGATAAACCCTTGCGCCAAGATATTTTTTCAGAATTTTACTGTTAAGGTTTACGCTTTTTGTTTCGCCATTCACAATATCAAATGCGGTTTTTCTGCAAATTGACGCAATACATCTTTCAAGGTTGCGGACACCCGACTCTCTTGTATAGCCATTGATAATTTCTCTTATCATCTTATCTGATATTTTAAGAGCCTTACCATCTATCCCGCTTTGCTTCTTTTGTTTTGGAAGAAGATACTGCACCGCAATATTCACCTTTTCGTCTTCCGTATATCCCGAGATATCTATAACATCCATTCTGTCAAGGAGGGGATAGGGTATACCTTCATAAGAATTTGCCGTTGTTATAAAAACAGTTTCCGACAAATCAAAGGGAAGTTCAATAAAGTGGTCACGGAAGTTTTTGTTCTGCTCCTTATCC
>JAZRTD010000235.1:0-1500 GCA_045651845.1 Clostridia bacterium
ATGATATAAGCGAAGTGCCGACAAAGGCTTTGACTATGGGAATAGGGTCAATCTTTAAGGCGAAGAAGGTTGTTCTTTTGGCAAGCGGAAAAAATAAAAAAGATGCGATTTCCCAGTTGCTTGATGACAGTCTTACAACAAGCAATCCTGCAACGATGCTTAAGCTTCACTCTGATTTGGTAATTATTTGCGACAAAGAAGCTTACGGTGAGTAAGATTTAAATGGCGGCTTTATAGCCGCCATTTTTTTAGGACTTGCACAATTTTAAGGCACCTGCATATAAAATTATATGGAGGTGTCTTTTTTGTTTGAAACAGTAGAAGCTCTCATAAAGCCCATAATGATGCTTTTATCCTTTGTGTCAGGAGGAAATTCTTTTCCAAAACCGCTGACGGCAAAGGAAGAAAGGGAGTATCTTACAAGGCTTTCCGAGGGGGACAATGAGGCGAGAGAAAAGCTTATTGAACATAACCTAAGACTTGTTGCGCATATTGCAAAAAAATATGCAGGAACAGTAAGCGACAGCGAGGATTTAATTTCAATAGGAACAATCGGACTGATAAAGGCAATATCAAGTTTTGATACAACAAAAGGGGCAAGGCTTGCAACCTACGCTGCAAGATGCGTGGAAAACGAAATTTTGATGCTTATGAGGAGTAAAAAGAAAACTCAGGGTGAGGTATCTTTAAATGACCCCATAGGGACAGACAAAGAGGGAAACCAGATTTACTTAATTGATGTTATGAAAAGCGACGGAGGCGAAATTTTTGAAGAGATACAGACAAAGGAACATATTAAACAGCTTTATAAGAACATAAAAAACGAACTTACGGAAAGAGAGAGGCTGATTATAAAAATGCGGTATGGATTGATTGACGGCAAGGATTATACTCAGCACGAGATTGCCGATAAGCTCAACATATCAAGGTCTTATGTGTCGAGAATTGAGAAAAAAGCCATAAAAAAACTTAAAAAGGGAATTGCTTAAAATAGTGGACATATTATATAAAATCTGTTATAATTATACGGAAGCGAAAATGCTTCCGTATATTTTTTGGAGGATACTTATGAAAAAGGTTGAAATATTTACAGACGGAGCCTGCAGCGGCAATCCCGGCCCGGGCGGTTGGGGGACAATCCTCCGCTATGGAGAATACGAAAAAGAGCTTTCCGGTGGTGAGGCGGAAACAACTAATAACCGTATGGAGCTTACTGCGGCAATTGAGGGGCTTTCCTGTCTTAAGGAGCCTTGCTATGTTACGCTATACAGCGACTCAAAGTACCTTATAGATGCAATAGAAAAGGAATGGGTGTATAAATGGCAGGCGAATTGCTGGATGAGAAACAAAAAGGAAAAAGCGCAAAATCCTGACCTTTGGGAGAAACTTTTAATACTTTTCGAGAAACATAAGGTGGAGCTTGTATGGGTTAAAGGACACGACGGGCATCCTGAAAATGAAAGATGCGATAAGCTTGCGGTTATGCAGTCAGATAAATAT
>JAZRTD010000236.1:0-1336 GCA_045651845.1 Clostridia bacterium
TGTTATTCCTGCATAATAGATATGGACGAGGACGAAATTGCCCGTCTTTCATATTCACCCCGTAAGGTCTGTCCTTATTTTCGTCCAGGCGATGAATATACAATTGTGAGAAAACAAAATTAAAAAAAGGGACTGTCAAAGTCCCTTTTTTAGTTTAAATATTCAATTAAATAATCTATCGCCTCAAGATACCCCTCAAAGCCGTGACCGCTGATTTGAGTTATACAGCTTGCCTTTGTGACTGAAATTCTTCTAAATTCTTCTCTCTTATTTATATCGCTTATATGCACCTCAACAGTTGGAATTGATACAGCAGAAATGGCATCGGCAATTGCATAACTGTAATGAGTGTAAGCCCCCGGATTTATAACAATCCCGTCATAATTTCCAAGAGCATAATGGATATAGTCTATAATTTCTCCCTCAGAATTACTTTGAAGGGATGTTACCTCTATTCCCTTTTCATCGCCGTAATTTTCAATCATATTCTCTAAATCGGCAAATGTTTTGCTCCCGTATATTTCAGGCTCTCTTATTCCAAGCAGGTTAAGATTCGGTCCGTTTATAACAAGTATTTTCATCATAAATTCTCCTTTATAAGTTTATCATAAATCTCCATAAATTCTTCAAATTTACCATCGGTAAGCTCATCTGTTCCCATAATGCGAAGCTCCCCCTCGCATCTTGAAGCGGCAACAACAAGAGCCATTGCAAGATAAGGGTTTTTCCAAATATAAGTTCCGTCGCCCCGTAAAATCTGGCATCCGTGTATTAAGATCCCGTCAGAGGTAAGCTCTGTTTTTGCGCCAAGATGGGAAAGCTCCGACGAAATCCCCGTGAGGCACTCTCTTTCTGAAACGGGAATACCATTTATACGGCTTTCACCTTTGCAAAATACACACAAAACCGCAAGTGCAGGAATATACTCTCTTAAGCCGTTATATTCTATAATCTGACCTTTCATATTAGCAAAATTTCTAACCTTAAACCCGTCTTCTTCATATTCAATAGTGCCGCCGAACTGTTTAACAATGTCAAAAATTTTACCATACATTTTCCCATAATCAAAACCACGGCAAATACATTTAATATCGTTCCCGATTGCTCCACCGACAATAAAAAAAACGCCAAGTTCCAAAGATTCCTCCGAAAGAATTACACTGCCTTTTATCATTTGCGGTTTAATTGTAATAATCTTCATTTCTGCCTCCCATTAAGTACACCTTTTAAATCCTCTTTGGCATTTTCCCATTTATCCTTAAACTTCATATCATATTCCTGTCCGCATTTACAAATAACGGCAAAAGCATAATTACAAACCGCATCCTCCGCCACA
>JAZRTD010000237.1:0-7350 GCA_045651845.1 Clostridia bacterium
GCATCTGTAAAAGTCTATTCGGGAAAATTTTCAAATATTCGCAACTTTTTTCAAAAAAACCATTGACAAATCAATTTTTTCGTGATAAAATGGTACTACCTCTGAAAAGAGGCTTTATTTGTGTTGTACTAATCCTATCAGGATTTTAGAGAAAGGGTGAACAGAATGAGAGTTAAAATCACATTGGCTTGCAGTGAATGCAAACAGAGAAACTACGATACTATGAAGAATAAGAAGAACGACCCGGACAGACTTGAAATGAATAAGTACTGCAGATTCTGCAGAAAGCACACACTTCATAAGGAAACAAAATAGTCTGTAAAGGTTAAAGGAGTATTAAAATGAGCAAGATTAAGAACTGGTTTATTGATACCAAGGCTGAATTTAAGAAAGTTGTTTGGCCTTCATTTTCTAAAATCAGACAAAACACTATCATAGTGCTTGTTTTCGTAATACTTATCGGACTTGTTATTGCCGCACTCGATATGTTTTTCGGATGGAGCATCGGCAGTTTGATTAAGTAGAACATTTAGGAGGGAACGGGTTAATCCTACACTTATGGCAGAAGCAAAATGGTATGTGGCTCACACCTATTCCGGATACGAGAATAAGGTTAAGGCTGATATAGAAAAAACAATTGAAAATCGTAACATGCAGGATGTTATCCAGGAAATATGCGTTCCTATGGAAGAGGTTGTTGAAATTAAGGACGACCAGAAAAAGACTGTTATGCGTAAGCTTTTCCCGGGTTATGTTATCGTTAAGATGATCATGACTGACGAAAGCTGGTATGTTGTGAGAAACTGCCGTGGTGTCACGGGGTTTGTCGGTCCCGGCAGTAAGCCGGTTCCTCTTACCGAACAGGAAATTATTAATATGGGTCTTGAAAAACGCACTATCACACTTGACTTTGAGGTTGGCGACAAAATCAGAGTTAAGTATGGTCCTTTGGAGGGCTTCATTGGTGTTATCGATGCTATCATTATGGAAAGACAGAAAATCAAAGCCAAGGTTTCTATGTTTGGCAGAGATACAGATGTTGAACTTGAATTCAATCAGGTTGAGCATATAGTTTAAATTTGTTACCCACACAGCACACGCTGTATTATATATTTGGTGCTTGCACCAAGTTTGTGGGAGGGGTTGCCATAAGGCGATCTCGATATTACCACGTTTGTTGGAAAGGGAGGTGTCATGTAAAATGGCTCAGAAAATCACAGGTTACATCAAATTGCAGATTGAAGCTATGAAAGCTACTCCTGCACCACCGGTTGGTCCGGCTCTCGGTCAGCATGGTGTTAACATTATGGACTTCTGTAAGCAGTTCAATGAAAGAACAAAGAATGACGCAGGTCTTGTTATCCCGGTTGTTATCACAGTTTACCAGGATAGATCCTTCTCATTCATCACTAAGACTCCGCCGGCTGCGGTTCTTATTAAGAAGGCTTGCAAAATCCAGAGCGGAAGCGGTGTTCCAAACAAGAATAAGGTTGCTCAGCTTTCAAAGGCTGATTTAGAAGCAATCGCTACACAGAAAATGCCTGATCTTAATGCAGCATCACTTGAGGCAGCAATGTCTATGATTGCCGGCACAGCAAGATCTATGGGCGTTACCGTTGAAGAATAATTCATCGGTTAACAATGTGGGAGGGGCTGTTGCCCTGCAATAACCACTTTAGGAGGAAATTTAATGAAAATGGGTAAAAAGTATCAGGATAGCGTTAAGCTTCTTGAAAAAGGCAAATTGTATGATTCAAACGAAGCTATGGGTCTTGTTTGCCAGACTGCTAAAGCTAAGTTTGACGAAACAGTTGAAATTCACGTTAAGTTAGGCGTTGACTCAAGACACGCTGACCAGCAGGTTAGAGGTGCGGTTGTTCTCCCTAACGGAACAGGTAAAAATGTTCGCGTTCTCGTATTTGCAAGAGAAGGCAAGGCTGAAGAAGCTAAAGCTGCAGGCGCTGATTATCTAGGTGCTGAGGATTTAGTTCAGAAGATTCAGTCTGAGAACTGGTTTGACTTTGATATCGTTGTTGCAACACCAGATATGATGGGCGTTGTTGGTCGTATCGGTAAGACGCTCGGTCCTAAGGGACTTATGCCAAACCCGAAGGCCGGCACAGTTACACCTGATGTTGCTAAGGCTATCAGCGAAATCAAATCAGGTAAAATTGAATACAGATTGGATAAGACAAACATTATCCACTGTCCTTTAGGAAAGGCTTCTTTCGGACCTGAAAAGCTTGCAGAAAACTTTAACGCTTTAATGGGCGCTATAATCAAGGCTCGTCCGGCTGCAGCTAAAGGCCAGTATTTAAGATCTGTTACCATTGCTACAACAATGGGCCCCGGTATTAAGATTAACACATCAAAGATTGAAGGTTAATTTTTAATCAGTTGAATATTTTCCGCAGACAGCAGGTGGCTTGCCGTAAATCCTGCCGAGGAGATTTATAAAATCCTTTTGGAATTTACTAATCCCTCGTGTCTGCGAGGGATTTTTCATATTAATCCTTTACGGATTGAAACTTTGAAAGGAGGAAATTTTATGCCAAGTGCAAAAGTTTTAGAAAACAAAAAGACAGTTGTTGCTGCTATCACTGAAAGACTTAAGAATGCTCAGGCTGGTGTTATTGCCGATTACAGAGGCTTAACAGTTGCCCAGGATACAGAGCTTCGTAAAAAGCTTCGTGAAGCCGGTGTTGAATATTCTATCGTTAAGAATACTTTAACTCGTTTTGCAGCTAACGAAGTTGGTCTTGGAGAGCTTGACGGTGTTTTACACGGTCCTACTGCTCTTGCAACAAGCGATTCTGACGTTGTTGCTCCTGCAAAAATTTTAGTTGAATTCGCTAAATCTAACGAACAGCTTGAAATTAAGGCAGGTTTTGTTGACGGTAAAGTAATTGACGCTGAAGAGGTTAAGGTTTACGCAAGTATTCCTTCTAAGGAAGTTCTTATTTCCAAGATGATGGGAAGCTTACAGGCTCCTATCGGAAACTTGGTTCGTGCTTTGGATGCTATTGCTAAAAAAGACGCTGAGTAATTAATTATTAAAAAGTAAATTATGGGCAAAACGCCCCAAAATATTTAAAAAAACGGAGGATTTTTAAAATGGCTGATGTAATGAAATTAGTTGAAGAAATTAAAACACTTACACTTTTAGAAGTAAACGATTTAGTAAAGGCTCTTGAAGAAGAGTTTGGCGTATCTGCTGCTGCTCCTGTTATGGTTGCTGGCGCTGCTGCTGCTGGTCCTGCTGCTGAAGAAAAGTCAGAATTCGATGTAGTTCTCACAGGATTTGCTGCTGACAAGAAGATGCCTACAATTAAGGCTGTTAAGGACATCACAGGTCTTGGCCTTGGTGAAGCTAAAGCTGCTGTTGAAGGCGCACCAACAACTCTTAAGGAAGCTGTTGCTAAGGACGAAGCTGAAGCTATGAAAGCTAAGCTCGAAGAAGCTGGTGCAACAATCGAACTTAAGTAATCTTACTTTCAAAGTTAAACAAGCGGAGAATTTCTCCGCTTGTTTTTTTGCACAAAACAAGGTTGCTGCTAATTGCAGCAACCTTGTATCTTATTATTTAGAAGCATCATTGTCTCTGATTTCACTTCTTCTTATCTTTCCGTTAAATGTCTTAGGAAGTGCCTCAACATATTCAATAACTCTCGGATATTTATAAGGCGCAGTATTATCTTTAACATACTTCTGAAGCTCTTTTGTAAGCTCATCAGACCCCTTATAGCCATCACCCAGTACAATCGTTGCCTTAACTGCAAAACCTCTTATGGGGTCAGGAATACCTGTTACAGCAACTTCTTTTACTGCATCATGTTCTAAAAGCACGCTTTCAATTTCAAAGGGCCCTATTCTATACCCTGATGATTTTATAACATCATCATTTCTTCCAACATAGCAGAATGTTCCTTTTTCATCACGATACGCAGTATCTCCTGTGTGATAAAAACCATCGTGGAGCGCCTTTTTAGTGTCTTCCTCGCTAAAATTATAGGTATCCAATAGACCGCAGGTTTTACGCATTTCACTCAAAACTCTAATACAGATTTCGCCTGTTGCACCTCTCGGACAGGACTCTCCGTCATCCCCAAGAATATGAACGTCATATCCCGGAACAGGAAATCCGATTGCTCCCGGATTTGGCTCTGACCACGGATAAATGGTTGCAATACAAAGAGTTGTTTCAGTCTGACCAAAGCCTTCATATATTTTATGACCTGTTGCATTAAGCCATTTATTATATATTTCAGGATTTAACGCCTCACCGGCTGTGCAACAATGAGTAAGGCTTGACAAATCATATTTTGTCACATCATTTTCAAGCATCATTCGATACATAGTCGGCGGAACACAGAAAGTTGTTACCTTATATTTTTCAAGCTTGCTAAGGATATCCGCCCCGTCAAACTTCTCAAAATCATAAACGAAAACGGCACTTTCGCCAAACCACTGACCGTAAATTTTCCCCCAAAGGGATTTAAGCCAGCCTGTGTCTGAAATAGTAAAATGCAGACCGCCGTCAACAACTCTGTGCCAGAAAACACCTGTCATTATATGTCCTAACGGATACTTGAAGTTATGGGTTATAATTTTAGGATAGCCTGATGTCCCTGAAGAAAATGCCATAAGCATCATATCGTCAGCCTTAACCGCCGCATCACCTGTCGGTCTTTGCCAATCAGTATTTGCCATCTCAAAGCCCTGTTCAAAATCAATCCAGTCTTTTCCTGCGTTCTTATGACCGAGAACGAACTTCTTCTCGATTGTTTCGTATTGGTCTTTGCCCTCATCGAAATACTCTGTTTCCATACCGTCGCCTGTTACGACAACAGCCTTAATTTTGCCCACATTACAGCGATAAACATAGTCCTTCGCCTTAAGCATATTTGTTGCCTGAACAACAACTGCACCTATTTTATGAAGGCCTAAAATACAGAACCAGAAGTAATAACTTCTTTTAAGGACGAGCATAACCTTATCGCCCTTTTTAATTCCCATATAATTAAAATAATTCGCAGCTTTATTGGAATAAAGCATCATATCACGGAAAGTAAATCTTTTTTCCTCTCCGTCCTTGGAAACCCAAAGCATAGCAAGCTTATCAGGCTTTGTATTCCCAAGCTCGTCTATGACATCATAGGCAAAGTTAAAATCATCGCCGTATGTCAATTTATAGTTTTTCTGGGCGTCCTTAAGAGAGATAAAATCATCTCTTGAAGCGCCGACAAACTTTTCATATATTGCCATCTCTTATCACCTCAAAATCTATGTCACTTAACCACAACGGCGATAAACTGCGCTTCCTTGTCGCCAAGAGCCACCTCTGCGTGAGGAACACTTGAATCAAAATACACGCTGTCACCTTCTGATAATTCATAGGAAATATCCCCAATATAGAGCATCATTTTCCCTGATATGACATAGTTAAACTCCTGTCCTTCGTGTCCGTGCATAACGGGTGGCTTATCATCAGGTGTTATGGTTACTAAAAACGGCTCTGATTTTTTATTTCTAAATGTATATGCAAGATGTTTATAGTCATATTCATCATCGCGCTTTATGCTATAACCTTTGCCTTTTTTAACCATACAGCACATTGAAATAGTCGGTGCACTCCCTGAAATAAGGTCCAAAACATCAACGCCCAAAACTTCTGCCGCTTTATAAATCACGCTGAAAGAAAAGTCCATATCGCCTTTTTCATAAGCTAAATACGTTTCAATGTCAACGCCAAGCTTTTCAGCCATTTCTTGTTGCGAGATTTCCATATCGTCACGGAGCGATGCCAAACGCATTCCAATATCCTTAATCTGATCGTTCATAAAAGTTCCTCCTTCTTTTAGTTTTATTTTCCGAATTAACCTTCAAAGTTATATCCTAAAGAAACAGCCTTCATATTAAGGTCAAAAAGCTTTTCCTTTTTAGCCGATACAACCTTTCTCATTGCCTTTTCGATATTTTCATCAGGCATAATTCCTGATTTCTTAATAAAGAGACCCAATATAATCATATTTGCAAGACCTGTTAAACCTTCCTCTGCCGCCATTTTTGTTGCAGGGATATAGTAAGCCTCAATGTCGTCTCTTTCAGTTTTTACATCAATAAGCGAACTGTCAACAAACACCTGTCCGCCCGCCTTAACTTCTGTAATATATTTATCAAAGGACGGTGCATTCATAGCGATTAAAACATCCGGCTTATCAACGATTGGTGAACCGATTTTATTATCACTTATAATAATACTGCAGTTTGCTGTACCTCCGCGCATTTCAGGACCGTAAGACGGGAGCCATGAAACTTCTTTTCCATCTATCAAGCCTTCATAAGCCAGAAATTTACCTGAAAACAGAATTCCCTGACCGCCGAAGCCTGCAATAAGTATCTCTTTATTCATTTATTTCGCCTCCTGATTTGCGGTTTTATCCTTATATACTCCAAGCGGATAATACGGCATCATATTTTCTTCAAGCCACTTAATAGCATTTTCCGGTGTCATACCCCAGTTTGTTGGACAAGTTGATAAAACTTCAATAAGTGAGAAGCCTTTACCCTCAATCTGGTTCTGGAAAGCCTTTTTAATCGCAGCTTTAGCAGCCTTAACATTCTTAACATTGTTAACAGCAACTCTTTCAAGATAAGTTGCTCCGTCAACCTGAGAAAGCATTTCACAAACCTTAACCGGGAAGCCAACTTTTTCAGTATCTCTTCCATAAGGGGAAGTCTGTGTAACCTGACCCGGGAGAGTTGTTGGAGCCATCTGTCCGCCTGTCATACCGTAAATCGCATTATTTACGAAGATAACAGTAATATTTTCGCCTCTTGCGGCACTGTGAACAGTTTCAGCCGTTCCGATTGCGGCAAGGTCGCCATCGCCCTGATAGGTAAATACGATATTATTAGGGTCAGAGCGTTTAACACCTGTTGCAACAGCCGGAGCACGGCCGTGAGCCGCCTGAACCATATCGCAGTTAAAATAGTTATATGCAAAAACTGAACATCCAACAGGAGCAACACCAATGGTTCTGCCTGTTACGCCAAGCTCATCTAAAGCCTCTGCAACTAATCTGTGGATTATACCGTGTGTGCAACCCGGGCAATAATGCAGTGGCACATCGGTTAAGCCCTTTGGTTTTTCAAATACAATAGCCATTATTTTGTACCTCCATTTATTGCTTCATCAATTTTGTCGAGAACATTCTCAACTGTCGGAATCATTCCGCCTGTTCTGTTGCAAAGAAGAACTTCCTTTTTACAACGGATTGCAAGCTCAACATCATCCTTCATCTGTCCCATATTAAGCTCAACTGAAATAAATTTATCAACCTTGTCAGC
>JAZRTD010000238.1:0-1408 GCA_045651845.1 Clostridia bacterium
GTTACGGCAGGCCCTACCCGTGAGGCATTTGACCCTGTCCGCTTTATAACAAATCATTCAAGCGGAAAGATGGGTTATGCAATTGCAAAGGCGGCTTCTTGCAGAGGAGCGGAGGTTATCCTTGTTTCGGGGCAGACAAATATCGCCCCGCCGAGGAATTTAAACTTTGTTTCAGTCACTTCTGCAAAGGATATGTATGACGCTGTTATGGAGAGGGCTAATGATTGCGATGTTATAATTAAGGCGGCTGCCGTTGCAGATTACCGCCCCAAAAATACCGCAGACGAAAAAATTAAAAAGAGCGGGGATATGATAATTCCCCTTACTTCAAACCCAGACATCTTAAAAAGTCTTGGTGAAAAATTCGGCGGAAAGAAAACTCTCATCGGATTCTGTATGGAAACACAGGATTTAATCGAAAATGCAACCAAAAAGCTTGAATCTAAAAACCTTGATTTTATTGTTGCCAACAACATTAAAAATGAGGGTGCAGGCTTTGGGGTTGACACAAATATTGTTACAATTATTAATAAAAACGGTGAAAAAACCACTCTTCCTCTTTCGTCAAAGGAAGAGGTCGCAAATAAAATTTTAGACAGGATTAAATAAAAATGATTGCAAGGGTTATTTTAAACAATCGTGAACATAATATCGACCAATGCTTTGACTACCTTATTCCTGACGGAGTCAAGGCCTCTGTCGGTATGAGGGTTTTAGTTCCCTTTGGATACCAAAACCGCTCTGCCCGCGGGATGATTGTTGATATTTTGTCCGAAAGTGAATTTAATAATCTAAAGCCTATAAAAAAAATCATTGACTCCTCCCCCCTTTGCTCAAAGGAGATTTTAAATCTCTGTTTATGGATAAAAGAAAAATATTTTTGCTCATTTTATCAGGCACTTCGGCTTTTTCTTCCTCCAGGGATTGAAAGCGGAGTAAAAGAGAAGAATATCCGTATGGTTTCACTTCTCATAGATAAAAACGACGCTCTATTAAAGGCCAATGAAATGATTGCAAAACGGGCAAAGGTCCAGGGACAAATGCTTAAGGTTCTCTGTGAAAATTCTCCAGTAAAGACAACAGAACTATACGAAAAATCAGGCGGAAATTCCTCCGCACTTAACGCTTTATGCAAAAAAGGTTTTGTAGAAATTACGGACGAGAGAGTTTACAGAGAAGCATATAATAAAAACAATTACGCTCCCAGCGGAAATTACATTCCAACCGCAGAGCAGAAAATTATAATAGACCACCTAAAAGAGAATATATCCTCATCAAAATTTGAGAATATTCTTCTCCGCGGTGTTACAGGCTCGGGAAAAACAGAGGTTTTCCTTCAGGCAATTGACCACTGTATTAAATGCGGAAAAACTGCAATTATGCTTGTTCCCGAAATTTCTTTGACACC
>JAZRTD010000239.1:0-1018 GCA_045651845.1 Clostridia bacterium
TTCGTCAGGTCATATATATATGTCATTAAAGGACGAAACGGGTGTTATGCGTGCCGTTATGTTCCGTGGTGCGGCATCAAAGCTCCGCTTCAGGCCTGAAAACGGAATGAAGGTTATAGCACGGGGCAGAGTCACAGTTTATGAGCGTGACGGACAGTATCAGCTTTATATAAATTCAATGGAGCAAGAGGGCGTCGGGGATTTACACATTGCCTTTGAGGAGCTTAAGAAAAAGCTTGCAGAAGAGGGGCTTTTTGATTCTTCTAAAAAGAAACCTCTCCCGAAATATCCAAAAAAAGTGGGAGTTGTGACGGCTCCAACGGGGGCGGCAATCCGTGATATTATAAATATTCTTTCAAGACGGTTTCCCTATACGGATATTGTTATTTATCCTGTTTTGGTTCAGGGTGAGAATTCTGCAAAGAGTATAGCTTGTGCCATTGAATATTTTAACCGTGAAAAGTCCGTTGATGTTATGATTGTGGGCAGAGGCGGAGGCTCTATTGAGGATTTGTGGTCCTTTAACGAAGAGATTGTTGCAAGAGCAATATATGAGAGTGAAATTCCCATTGTTTCGGCAGTTGGGCACGAAATAGATTTTACAATTGCTGACTTTGTTGCGGATTTAAGAGCACCCACACCCTCTGCGGCGGCGGAGCTTGTTGTTCCGTCGGGAGATGAACTTGTTGAAAAGTTCGGGAATGTTTTAAAAAGGCTTAAAGCATCGGCAGACAGAATAGTTGAAAACAGAATGTTAAGGCTTAAAAACTGCATAGATAAGCCTGTTATGAAAAATCCGATTATTAAGCTTGAGGACAGAAAGATATATCTTGATAACTTAAGCCACAGACTTGAAATGGCAGAGAAAATGCTTTTAGAAAGAAAGAAACAAATGCTTTCGGTTTATGTGTCAAAGCTTGACGGGCTCAGTCCGCTGGGAACAGTTGCAAGAGGCTTTTCTGTTGCATCAGGGGAGGGCGGAGTTATAAAATCCGTAAAGCAGGTTAAAAGCGGTGAC
>JAZRTD010000240.1:0-5399 GCA_045651845.1 Clostridia bacterium
TTTTCATATTCCGATACATCAATTGGTGTTTTTGAAAGCGGATTTAAATATAGTTTGGAAAACGCAAAGCTATATAGCACAAATCCGGTTGGGGTCAGCAATGAGTTTATCGGCTTGCCCGGTAGAATCAGTGTTACAGACGGAACCTTATTAATAATATATGACAGAAAGGGAATATAAAAGATTTGTAATAAAAAAGACTTCTTAAAGGATGTCCTTAATAAAACAGCAATATTGTTTCATTGAAACGGCATAGATAATCTATGCCTTTTTTTGTTTTTAAGCAATGATAATAGCAGTATAGTTTTATTGTTCTGCGAAAATTAGGTATATTTTTTTCGCAGCTCTTTTGGAGTTTTATCCGTTAGTTTAATAAATATTTTTCTAAAATAATTTGAAGATGAAAATCCAACTTTTCTGCTTATTTCTTCAATGGAAAGTTCTGTGTTCGAAAGCAAGTCTATTGCGTACTGAATCATAATATTGTGTTTGTAGGCTATGGGAGTTACCCCATAGAATCGTTTAAATTGTTCAAATAGTGTTGAGACGCTAATATGACAAAGGTTTGCGAGTGTTGTAATCGGAATATGCTTATCGTAGTTATTTTTTATATAGTATATCGCAGGGTCGATAGACGAGTGAAGGTTTGTTAAAATTGAGGGGTGTAATGTTTTATACATATCATCCAAAAGGCGGTATAAATATGAAACTGAGAGCATAGGGGAAGAATTATATGAGTCGCATATTTTATCAATTAAATTGGAGGGGTAATTTTTTAATATCTGAAAACGATATTCGTAAAAGCTATATTTTGATGGAAAATCGAAATTTATCTGATACCATTCAATATCAGGTGAGCCATACCATATTGACTGATATTTGGTTTCATACGCAATATAAATTAAATCGCCTTTTCCGGCATAAAAAGTTTTTCCGTTATAAAGAAATTTGGCGCATCCATTTTTTATATAGGCTAAACAAGGGTTGAGGAAAAACAACTCTGGTCCTGCTGAATGAATATTTTGAAAATAATGGTGGATAACTGAGAAATTTGAAATTAAAAATTGGTTATTCATAAATAATCCCTTTCGGAATATAATAGTGTTTTATCATATTATACACTATTGTTTGATTGATGTCAATGAATTATAATTATTTTATAACATATTCAGGAGGTGATATTATGCAAAAAATCAAAATAGCACAGATAGGTACAAATAGAAATAGTCACGGGGGGCAAATTTTCGATGCTTTAAAGAAGAACAGCGATATTTTTGAGATTGTTGGTTATGTGATGCCTGAAAATGAAAAGGAGAAATTTTCATTGGAAATGGAATCGTTTAAAGAATACCGGGAGCTTAGCCTTGATGAATTGCTTAACAATCCTGAAATTAAAGCGGTTACCATTGAAACAGAGGAAATATATCTGACAAAATATGCACAGTTAGTAGCAGAGAACAAAAAACATATACACATGGAAAAGCCGGGAGGTACTAATTTAGTAGATTTTGAAAAACTAATACAAACCGTTAAAATCAATAAGACGGTGTTTCATACAGGATATATGTACCGTTATAATCCATACATTATGGAACTTAAGGAACAAATAAAAAATGGAGAGCTTGGAGATATAATAAGTGTTGAGGCTCAGATGAACTGTTTTCATCCAAAGAAAACCCGACAATTACTTAAAAATTTCCCTGGCGGAATGATGTTTTTCTTAGGATGTCACCTGATAGATTTAATATATTCAATTCAGGGAGCCCCAAAGAATATTATTTCTCTTAATAGGTGTAGCGGTGTTGATAATGTTACTTCAAAAGATTTTGGAATGACGGTTTTTGAATACGAAAACGGTGTTTCATTTGCTAAAACATCAGCTGTTGAAATCGGGGGTTTTGAAAGAAGACAGCTTGTTATTTCCGGAACCAAGAAAACTGTTGAATTAAAACCGCTGGAACGAAATGTTGAAGGAGGAAATACTATTACAGAAAGATATGTTCGTGAAGGTAAAGAGTGGAATTTAAATACCCCAAAAGAAACCACTCCCCCGTTCAATCGCTATGATAGTATGATGAGAAGTTTTGCACAAATGGTTCGAGGCGAAAAAGAAAATCCGTGGGATTATGATTATGAATTAGAGTTATATAAATTAATTGCAAAAGCTTGCGATTGTAAATTATAAGAAAGGATGAATAAAGATGAAAGCAATACTCGTAAATGATGATAGAAGTTTAAGATGGGATGAAGTTCCAAATCCAGTTATAAAATCTGAAGAGGTTTTAGTTGAAATTCACGCATCGGCACTTAATCGTGCAGATTTAATGCAAAGAGAAGGAGACTATCCTTCGCCACCGGGATGCCCCGAATGGATGGGGCTTGAAATTGCAGGGGTAATTGTTGAAATGGGGGATGAAGCAAAAGCTAAATCAAACTGGAGGATTGGAGATAAGGTTTGTGCTTTACTTGGCGGAGGCGGTTATGCGGAATATGTTGCGGTAAAATATGATATGCTTATGCCTGTCCCAAGAAATTGTACTATGGTTGAGGCTGCAGCAATTCCTGAGGCCTTTGCGACAGCTTATCTTAATTTATTCATTGAGGGTAATATTAAGAAGGGGAACACTCTCCTTATGAATGCAGGGGCATCAGGTCTTGCAAGTGTTATAATCCCTATGGCGAAAGCATTTGGTGTAAGAGTAATTACAACGGTTCTCACTGATGAAATAAAGGACTCAATTCATCATCTTAACGCCGACAGAGTTGTAGTAACAACGAAAGAAGATATTTCAGAAGTTTTAAAAGAAGAACTTGAAAACGGACATAGTGTTGATGTTGCCATTGATTGTCTCGGCGGCGAAATAATGGGGAAATGTATTCATTATTTGACACACGGTGCAAGGTGGATAATGATTGCGGCACTTGCCGGAACAAAGACAGAGATAGACTTAAAAAATATTTATGTAAGAAATGTAAGAATAATAGGAAGCACACTTCGTTCAAGAACTCCAGAAGTTAAAGCACATATACTTTCAGAGCTTGTTGAAAAAGTTTTTCCGAAAATAGAAAGCGGAGAGGTAAAGCCAACAATTCACGCAACTCTGCCCATAACAGATGCAGAAAAAGCACACGATATTCTGTATCAGGGTAAAAATGTAGGAAAAGTTGTTTTAACATTAAAGTAGCTATAAGAGCCTTGCTACAAAGCAAGGCTCTTATTTACATTGTGGTGGAGGTGACGGGGATTGAACCCGTGTCCGAAGGTTTATTCACCCCGGGCGCTACGAGCGTAGTCTGTGGTTATAATTCCCGATTTTAAAGCCTCGCAGACAAGCCTTTAAAATCGGTAGCTTCATAAAGTCCAAACAAGCTCAAAGCTTTGCTTGTTTAGTTCACCGCAAAATTTGAAGCCCCTGTTTCCTTACGCGGTAAAAGGAAGAGGGACTGCCGCCTTAATTAGGCAGCGTAAGCTAAATTTTTGTTAGCGTTTAATTTTAATTTTGGGATTTTATCGTGGCTCCCACCACGGCTCGCTCCCAAGACTTCAAAGCCCCCGTCGAAACCATTGCACCCCCATATTATCTAAGTTTTTCTTTGAGAACGCGGTCAATCCTTCGTTTGGACTCTTTTTCAGCAATTGCAGCGCGTTTGTCATAATTTTTCTTACCTCTGCATACACCCAGTAAAACTTTAACATAGGAGCCTTTAAAATATAATTTTAATGGTATCAATGTATATCCGTCTTGTTGAGATAACCCAATAAGCCTTGAAATTTCCCGTCTATGAAGAAGAAGCTTTCTTGAACGAAGCGGGTCTCTGTTAAAAATATTCCCCTTTTCGTAAGGAGAAATATGCATTCCTATAAGAAATGCTTCGCCGGTTTTAACTGAAATGTAGCTGTCCTTAAGATTAACCTTTCCGTCTCTTATGGATTTGACTTCTGTCCCGCAAAGTTCAATACCTGCCTCAAATTCTTCATCAACAAAATAGTCGTGATATGCTTTTTTGTTTTGAGTAATAGTAGAATTAGCCTTTTTATCTGCCACAGAAATCACCTCCGTTAAAAAACTTTAATCAGTATAACATATTTTAATCTTTGTGTCAATGATAGTATTGACATTTTAGAAATACTATAAACAAGTTTACATAATATAATTATAGTAAACTAATCTATTTTTTCAATATCCTGTTTAACCCAGGAAAGAGGAGAACGCTCTGCCGCCTCACGGATTTGTTCGTTATCAACATGAGTATAAATTTCTGTTGTTGATAGGTGCTCGTGTCCAAGTATTTCCTGTAGGGCACGGATATCGACTCCCGACTGATACATAAGCGTTGCAGCAGTATGGCGAAGCTTATGAGTTGTATATTTTCTAGGGTCAAGACCAAGCTTTGTTATATTATTTTCAACAACCTGCTGAACCATTCTTCGGCTTATCCGTTTGTTTCTGGAAGAGAGGAAGAGGGCCTGTTCGTTAAATACATCGGTCTTAATTTCTTTTCTTATTTCCATATAATTCTTAATTGCATTCATACAAGCATCGTTTAAATAAACAGTTCGTTCCTTGTTTCCTTTACCGGTTATAATCAGTGTGTCATTTCTAACATCAATAATATTTATGCTCACAAGCTCTGAAAGACGCAATCCGCAATTAAGAAAAAGTGTTATTATACAATAATCACGAATTGCATTTTTGCCGGATATTACAGATAATAAAGCCAAACTATCATCAACAGTCAAGTTTTTTGGATTGCTCTTTTTAATTTTAATTGATTCAAGCTCGGCAATGGGGTTTTCTTCAAGAAAATTTTTCTTAACTGTTAAGAATTTAAAATAGGAACGCAAAGATGCAATTTTGCGAGCTCTTGAAGCGGTTGAATTTCCCTTTGAACGATTTAAAAAATTCATATATTCATACACGAGATTTAAATCAACCTTTTTAATTAAATCCAAATCAACATCCATAATATCAATTTTATTAAAATCGTATTCTGAAGAAACCTCGTTAAAACGAATTTTTAGATACCTGAAAAATGTTCTTAAATCATAAAAATATTCTTCAGCAGTATTTTTTGATTTCCCCTGAATACTTTCAATATATATAAGAAATGATTTCAATATTTCAGGAGTTGCATCAAATTTATTCATAAAATCACCCCAAAACAGTATTTTTGATTATAGTTATCTAAAAACCCTCTTTCTAATTGCACAAAATTTTTATTTTGTGCAATTATCTATAAAATATTATATCATACTTCTTTTATAGTTTCAAGAGTTTTTTTAAAATTTATATTGAAAGTTTTCATTAAAAATGTTATTATTTTTATAACATATATTTAAGGAATTTGCAACTATGTCAGGTTTAGTTATTAAAAATTTATCTTCAAGATTAACTGTT
>JAZRTD010000241.1:0-1081 GCA_045651845.1 Clostridia bacterium
GACGATATTGAGCCTTATGAGGTTTTTGACAGGAGGGATATTAATGCGTAAATGTTCTCTTGATAAGATAAATTCAGTTTTTGAAGAAATTGCAAAGGCTATGCCCCTTTATCTTCCCACAGACGAAAATGACGGCTCTGCCGTATATAAAAAGTGGGAAAACGGCACAGAGTGGAGCGACGCTTTAAACACTGTCAGAAGCCCTAAAGACTTTTTCTTCCCTCAAATGGAAAACCTTATGGAATTTAAAACCGAGGGTAAAAACATTGAGGTTATTGACACAAGACAGAAAACCGAGGATTTTGTTATCTGGGGGATTCGCAGTTGCGATGCTAAAAGCTTTGAAATTTTAGACAGAGTGTTTTTAAGCGAGCCTGTTGATAGCTTTTATGCCTCAAGACGGGAAAAGGGAATTATTGTTTCTCTTGCCTGCACGAAACCATCGGAAACCTGTTTCTGTCAGACATTTGACATAAATCCATCCGAGCCTATAGGGGATATTTCTCTTTGGAAAACCGAAACGGAATTATTCTTTAAGGTAAACACTCCAAAGGGCGAGGCTCTTATGGAAAAGATATTACACCTTACCGAAGAATGTGATGAAACCGAGGTTAATGAGCAGAAAGAAAAAATTTCTGCTATTATGGATAGGATTCCTCTTAAGGACCTTAAAACCGACGCATTCGGCGGGGGAAAGACAAATGAATTTTTTGATAATCCTGCATGGAATGAGCTTTCAGAGGCTTGCCTCGGTTGCGGAACATGCACCTTTGTTTGCCCTACCTGTCAGTGCTATGACATAAAGGATTTTAACACAGGAAACGGCGTAGTAAGATTTCGTTGCTGGGATTCTTGTATGTATTCCGACTTTACAAAGATGGCGCACGGAAACAACCGTTTAACACAGAAAGAGCGTTTCCGCCAGAGATTTATGCATAAGCTTGTATACTATCCCGAAAACAATGACGGACTCTTTAGCTGTGTAGGTTGCGGAAGATGTCTTTCTAAGTGTCCTATCTCTATGAATATTGTTAAAGTTATGAAAAAGATTGGAGGGAAAGCAAGTGAATAATCCTGATAC
>JAZRTD010000242.1:0-2217 GCA_045651845.1 Clostridia bacterium
GAATACGGTATAGCAAAGAAAAATATGGAAATGGGTCTTCTTCCCCCGCTTTCAGGCGAGTTTGACAATGATAAATGGAGACATTCAAACGGCGCTTGGATTCGTTCTGAAGTTTGGGCTTGTCTTGCTCCTGGTTTCCCAAATGTTGCTATTAAATATGCTATAATGGACGCAAGTGTTGACCACGGTCTCGGCGAAGGTACATATGCAGAAATTTATACTGCTGCTCTTGAGAGTCTCGCTTTTGTTGAAACTGATACTCGTAAGCTTGTTGAAACCGCTCTCACTTATATTCCGGAAAACTGCCGCGTTTCACAGTGTGTTCGCCGTGTTCTTGAAGAATATGACAAGAAGACACCATATCGTGAAGTTCGTGATATTCTTGTTGATATGACAAAGGATATTGGTTGGTTCCAGGCTCCGCAGGATTTAGGTTTCGTTACAATCGGTCTTCTCTACGGTGAGGGCGACTTTAAGAAATCTATGATTTATGCTATTAACTGCGGTGATGATACTGACTGTACAGGTGCAACAATCGGTGCTATTATGGGTCTTATGGGCGGAACAGCTGTAATTCCTGAGGATTGGGCAGAATATATCGGTGACAGAATTGTTCAGTATTGCGTAAACGCTCTTTATGCGTTCTGGTGTCCAAAAACTTGTCAGGACCTTACAGAACGTGTTATTAAGCAAATCCCAACCGTTCTTGGAAATGAAAAATTCGGCCGTAATAAAATTGAAGTTGAGTTTACTGACGGCGAGACAGAAATTAACACAGAAGAATCCTTTAAGGTTCTTGAAGGATATGCTGATAAATACTTTAACAGAAGCAAATACTCCTTCGATATTACTGACCACTTCGATTTACATACAATCGTTGAATATGACGAATATCCTGTTGTTAAGGAAGGCGTTGACTTTAAGGTAAGACTTAGATTCAATCAGCTTATTAACGACAAGAGTGTTCAGGGTTACGTTAATGTTTCTCTTCCTGAAGGCTGGACAGCAAACTACAATAAGTCAGTTACAGTCTTCAAGCCGTTTGACTGCTACGAAACTAAAGAACAGAATGTTCGCGGAGTTGACCAGAATGTTTTCGAGATTATTATTACTCCAAACTCAAACATTCAGCCTGTTAACAAAGTTTATGTTCATATTGACCGTCAGGGACATCCAATGCCTTACCTTGTTCCATTAACTCTTATGGGTTAATCTTAAGCGGTTTTACACAATTTATCTACCAATTTATGTAAAAAAATTAAAATTTTTATAAATGTTAGGAGAGAAAAAAATGAAATTAAGTTTAAAGAGAACAATTGCTTTTATGCTCGTTGCAATACTTGCTGTTTCTTGCCTTTCTGCTTGCGGTAAGCCAAGCGACAAGGATGAGCAGGGAAGAACAATTATTACAACACACGCTTATCCCGCAGCAGAAGGTTTAGAAAAAGACAACTATGATAAAAAGGTTAAAGAGTTTATGGAAGCAAACCCTGATGTTAATGTAAAACCTACTCAGTATACATTTGAGCTTCAGACATTTTATTCTAAGGGTGCTGCAGGCCAGCTTCCAACAGAGCTCGGTTCACACTTTACTGAAATAGAAGGCGGAATAAACGCCGGCTATCTCGCTGATATTACTGACGCTTTAGAGAAATATGAATTACTTCAGTATATCAACCCAATGCTTGAACCGCTTCTTGCAAGAGACGGAAGATGGTATGGTCTCCCTCAGTCATCTTATGCTTTAGGTATTGTATTCAGTGCAAAGCTTTTCAAAGAAGCAGGTCTTGTTAATGCAGACGGAAGCTATAAGTATCCTAAAACATGGGAAGAGCTCGCTGAATTTGCAGGTATCATTAAAGAAAAGACAGGAAAAGCAGGCTTTGTTATGCCAACACTTAACCACAACGGCGGATGGCTCTTAACTCCTGTTGCTTGGTCATATGGTGTTGACTTTATGGAAAAGGATAAGGACGGTAACTGGAAAGCTACTTTCAACACACCTGAAATGATTGAAGCTCTTCAGTGGGTTAAGGATTTGAAATGGAAATATAATGCTATTCAGGACAACGCTCTTATGGACCTCGCTACTGCTCGTCAGGAAGTTGTTGTTAGTAATGCAGCTATGATGATATCACCTCCAAGCATTATCTCCAACAACTCTAACTTCGGTGTAGATGCTAATACTCTTGGTGCATTTGCTCCTCCTGCAGGTCC
>JAZRTD010000243.1:0-17263 GCA_045651845.1 Clostridia bacterium
TAAGAGATTTTACGGAAGAAGAAGAAAGACAAATTGTTGAGGGTAAAATGTCGGTCGAAGAGGCGACACAGCTTATAAAAAATGAGTTTAATTTATCGACAGAAAAGGCTGAGCAAGACAAAACAACGGTGTCGTCAAATAAAAAAAAGGAAATAGATGACTATATTGCAAAAAATATAATACAGCTTTATTCTTATAAGGCATATTATCTCGGACAGCTCGGGCAGATTGAGAAAGCTGCCAAGACAGACTATAAGGCGCTTCCTGCCAAAGACAGAAATTTAATCAGTAAGCAGGCCATAGTTGATAAATATCTTGGAACGGCAAATGCACTTTTGATAGAGTGTGACAATAAGGTGCATAGTATTATGAAGTCAATTGAAAAAAGATTGAAAGAGAATAATATGGAAACATCTATTGTTAAGCAGATAGAAAATTCCTATGAGGAAGAAAAAGCGCTCAAGAAAGCTTATTATATGAGCTTATTAAAGGAATGATAAAATGAAAAGATTTGTAGTTGTTGCAGTTATTGCGATTATGCTGCTTCAGACTGTGTCTGCGGCAGGTTTTTTTTCGGATGTTGATGAGGTGTCTCAGCAGGGAATTGCCATTTTAAAGATGGCGGAAAGAGGAATTGTTAACGGCGTTGGAGATGGTAAATTTAAGCCGAATGACAGTTTAACCAGGTCGCAGTTTGTTAAAATTGTTAATAAGGTGTTTGGATATACACAAGCGGGAGAAAATAAGTTTACTGATGTCAGAGAGGGTAAATGGTATTATGAAGATGTCTGTATTGCAGTAGAGGCTGGATATATAAACGGGATTGGAAACGGTCTCTTTGCACCGGATGAAAAGGTGAGCCGTGAACAGGTTTGTATCATCATGGATAATATTTTAAAGATGGAACAGCTTCCGTATTTTACAAAACCTGTGGACAAGGTGTCTTCCTGGGCGGAAGATGCGGTGTATAAGGCACTCTCAAACGGGCTACTTTCTCTGGAAGACGGGGATGTTTTCCGTGCAACGGAGAATATGACAAGGGGAGAGGCGTGCCTTGTTCTTTCAAAATGCCTGGTTGATGTTGGACCCATTGTCAGCATAAGTCTTGAAACTATTGCAAAAGACGAACTTAAAATGAGAATGGAAAGAGTCGTCGAGGCTATGAAAACACTGGTTATCCCGGAACTCCAGAATGAAAAAAGTAAGATAGTATCTCAAATGATAATAGACAATATGGTTGCTTATATTGCAGATAATACCCATGATTATATCAATGCCTCGAAAAATACATTTGAAATATACAAAACTATTCCAAAACCGGAAAGAGAAATATTTAAAACAATTATACAAAAATATAATAAGCTTGAGGATTTAATGTTGCTTTACGATTTCTTTTTTATAATATAAGAGGGGAAGTTAAAAGTGAAGAATTATACAATAGAATTAAGAAATCGACATTTGATTATCGCTGATATAATGGGATACATAGTTGCATATGGTCTTACAATAATGTTGGGGACATCTACACTTTACGGATTTATAGCTACGGCGAAGCTTTTTGCAATTCCGTTTGTTGCAAGTGTCTTATTGTTTATGCTTGTTGCCGCAATGGGCGGAATTTACAGAATTATGTGGAGATATTGTTCCTTTAAGGATGGTATTCAGCTTTTCCAATCTGCTGTAATTGGATGTTTAGCGTGCATTATTGTATTTTTGGGATATGAAATATATCTTATGCCAAGGCTCTTTGTTGGGCAGAGATTTGTAGCTGGATATGTTAAGTTTGCGGTATGCTTTGCTTTTTTGGCTTCTTGTGCATTGGTGTTTGTTAGAGCTTTTGCCTTTATTATATATAGATATATAAGATATATGAGTACAAGAGACGATGTGGATAGCAAGAGACTTCTTATTGTTGGGGCAGGATATTCAGCTACGGTTATGATTCACGATTTGGCGAGAAATGTCAATCTCCACTATGAAATTGTGGGGCTTGTGGATGATAATAAGTCAAAACGCAATCAAACAATAGGCGGATACCGTGTGTTAGGTGACAGAAATGATATTATCCGTATATGCAAAGAATACAGGGTTGATGAAGTCCTTATTGCGATGCCGTCTGCCACTGCAGTTCAAAGAAAAGAGATTATTGCCATATGCAATAAAACGAATTGCAAGATAAAAACCCTTCCAAGCATTGACCAGATGCTTGTCAACGGCAAATATAAGATGCGGGATATAGAAATTGAAGATTTGCTTGAAAGAGATGAAATTTCTCTTTGTGTTGATCAGATAGAGGATTACATCCAAGATAAAACTGTGTTGATAACAGGCGGCGGAGGAAGTATTGGCTCGGAGCTATGCCGTCAGATTATGAAGTTTAATCCCGGTAAACTTATTATTGTGGATATATATGAAAATAATGCCTACGATATCCAGATGGAGCTTTGTGAAAAATTTCCGAAGAATAAGCCTGTGGTTATTATTGCATCTGTCCGTGATATGGAAAGGCTTGAGACTATCTTTGATGAACATAAGCCTGACGTTGTTTTCCACGCCGCGGCCCATAAGCACGTTCCCCTTATGGAGGACAGCCCTATGGAGGCTATTAGAAATAATATTGTTGGAACATATAATGTTGCTAAATGTGCGGACAAGTATGGCGTTAAGAGATTTGTTATGATTTCCACAGATAAGGCTGTTAACCCGACAAATGTTATGGGCGCAAGTAAGCGTATGTGTGAAATGATTGTTGAGGCAATGCAACAGAAAAGTAAAACAGAATTTGTTTCTGTTAGATTTGGAAATGTTCTCAATTCAAACGGAAGCGTTGTTCCTCTTTTTAGAAAGCAGGTTGAAAAGGGCGGGCCTGTCACCATAACCCATAAGGAAATTACCCGTTTCTTTATGACAATACCGGAAGCGGCTCAGCTTGTTATTCAGGCAGGGGCATTTGCCAGGGGCGGAGAAATATTTGTTCTTGATATGGGGGATCCGGTTAAGATTTATGATCTGGCAAAGAACATAATTAAGCTTTCGGGATACAGACCGGAAATTGATATTGAGATTAAGGAGATTGGTCTCAGACCCGGTGAAAAGCTTTATGAAGAGCTTTTAATGAGCGAGGAAAGGCTTAAATCTACCCAGCACAGCAAGATTTTCATTGGAAAGCAAATAGATATTTCACTTGAGGAAGTTGAAGAGCATATTGAAAAGCTTGTTAGGGCTGCGGACAGCCAGGATAAGGAGCTGATTAGAAAGACTCTCCGCGAGGCTGTTCCCACATTTAAAGAGCCTGAACAGGTCAATACCTTTGCGGCTACAATGCATTAAAAAATGAGGAAGCTATGACTGCATAGTCGTAGCTTCTTTTGGATTTATATAATTAAACAGGAGAAAATTATGTTAAGTTGTGTTTACGGACATTCCGGTACAGGGAAAACTGAATATGTTTATGATAAAATACGCAAAAATATGGAAAATAATGTAAAGTCTTTTATCCTTGTTCCTGAACAATCCTCAATGGACGAGGAGCGAAGAATGCTTAAAAAGCTTGGGATGTCTGCCCAGCTTAAGGTTGAAGTGTTGACTTTTTCAAGACTGTGCAATCTTGTTTTTTCTGAAGTCGGACCTCTTCGGCTTAAACATATTGATAAAGCGGGGAAACTGTTTGTTATAAAGAGGGTATTTTTAGAGGTTGAAAAAGATTTAAAATATTATGGGAAAAATGTCCATCAAAGAGGTTTTTCTCAAATGGTTTCAAACCTGATATCCGAGCTTAAACGCTATGGAGTCAGTGCAGATATTCTAAAAGGGGCGGCGGAAAAACCTGATGGAACGGACTTTTCTGCTAAACTATGGGATATTGCTTTAATCTATGAAAAATATGACAGTTTAATCAGCGGAAAATATTCAGACTCGGAGGAGAACCTTATTAAAGCAATCCCCGGGATTATTAAAAGCGGACTTTTTAAAGGCGAGATTTTTTTGCTTGGATTTAAAAGTTTTACGCCTGTGAATTATATTGCATTAAGCGAGCTTTTAAAGTGTGCGGATATAACGGCTGTGCTTTGCACAAACTCATTGTCAGATAAAGACGGTATATTTGCATCTGCGGTTTCAAGTTGGCATAAGCTTAAAGAGAAGGCTAAAGAATTGGGGATAGAAATAGGCAATGAGATTTGCCTTGAAAATGAGTGTAAGCTTGACGGAAGAGATGACCTTATTCATTTGAAAAATAGCTATTTCAATTATCCTGATAATATATATAAGGAAGAAACTCCGAATCTTTCATTGGTTTCCGCAAGGGATAGCTATGATGAGGTTGTAAACTGTGCGGAAATAATATCAAGACTTTGCCGTATTGAAAATTATAGATACAGTGATTTTCTGGTGTTGGCGAGGAATCCTCAGGACTATTACTCTGCGATTAAGGCTGTTTTTGAAGAACGGAATATAAGATTTTTCTCGGGGGAGAAGAAGAGGCTTTCGGGCAATGCTTTTGTGAAAAAAATTCTTTCTGTTCTTGAAATTCTTGCCTATGGATTTTCTTATGAAAGAATAATGCCTGTGGTGAGGTTTGGAGGAGAGGAATATACAAGGAACGAGGCGGATATTTTTGAAAATTATGTCCTTGCCTCAAATATAACTCATAAATACTGGGAGCAAAAAGAGGACTGGACCTTTGAACCTGATGCTGACAGAATAAATCTTGAAACCGTAAATAAGGTTAAGCGTTATACGGTTAACAAGGTGCTTGAATTAAAGGATAGTATTAAGGAAGGGAAAAAACAGGGAGAGAGAAAAACTGTCCGGGAAATCTGTAATGCACTTATTAAGTGGGTTGAAAAGGAAAAACTAGGCAAGCTGATGGCGGACAGGGTAAATAGTTTTAACCAGAGCGGAGAAATGACACTTTCTCTTGAATACAGCAGAGCTTGGAATGAGTTTTCTTCAATCATAAATCAGCTTGAGAGCTGTATGGGTGATGAAACAATAACCTATGAAAAGTTTTATGAAATGATTAGGGAAGCTTTTTCGGAAACGGAAATAAATGTTATCCCTCCTCTTTCGGATCAGGTTATTTTTGCAGGGATTGATACTTTCAGGAGCTTGGGGGCAAAGGCGGTTTTCGTTCTTGGCCTTACGGACGGAGTGTTTCCGAAAGGATATATTGAAGACGGAATGCTGTCAGATGACGAAAGAGATTTACTAAAGGAGTATAATATTGAGCTTGCGCCCACGGCGGATTTTAAACGAAGAGAAGAACAGAATCTTATATATAATGTATTGACGGCGCCGAAAGAAAAACTGTATTTATCTGCACCCTTAGGGGATAAAGATGGAAAAGCAAAACTTCCGTCGGAGATTATTGAAAGAATAAAACTGTTGTTTCCAAGGATTTCCGTTGTTGGTTATGACGGCGAAGTTTCGGAATGTTCGTCGGTTATATTTAAAACTCTGCTTGCAGGAATTGTCAAAGCCGAGGGGGAAATTGACAGGCTTTCCAAACAGGATAAGTTAATATATGATTATTTTGCACGGTCAGAGCTTGGTGAAGAGCTGAAAGCTTTTGCGGAATCTGCAAAGAAATATGAATATGGCGAAAAGCTTACCAAAAGTGTTGCAAAGGAACTTTATGGAAAGAAGCTAATGCTGAGTGTGTCCAAACTTGAAAAATATAACGCTTGTGCATTTGCGTATTTTATGAATTACGGACTCTATGCAAAGGAAAGGCTTAAGGCAGGCTTTGAGGCAAATAATATTGGGTCGATTCTCCACGAAACACTTGAGATTTATTTGTCGACACTTAAGGAGAAAGATGCGGATTATTCAACTGTCAGCTACGAGGATTGCAGGCGAGAAATTTCAAAAATTGCTGAAGATGTTGCGAGGAAAAGCGATGAGCTTTTATACGAAACATCGCCGTATTACAGGTATATTGCCTTGAGAATGAAAGGCGTTGCAACTGCAACGGCGTGGGAGATTGTTCAGTTTTATGCAAACAGTTGTTTTCGGCCTTATGGCTTTGAGGTTGAAATCGGCGGAGATGGTGCGTTTTCAGGGATGAAAATTCAGCTTGGTGACGGAGAGGCGGAAGTTAGAGGCTTTATTGACCGAATTGATATGGCAGAGATAGATGGCGAGAAATATATCAATATAGTTGACTATAAATCATCAGTGAAGTCAACCAATGAGCGGCTTGAAGAGGCGGGAGTTCAAATTCAGCCTCTTGTGTATGCAGGTATTGCCAGAGATAACCTTAAGGCAACCCCGTCGGGAATGATGTATATTCATATGAATGAGCCGATTTTAAAATTTGATAGTGAGCCTGAAGATGAAACTGTCGAAAAGGAACGCCGTAAAAAGATTGAGATAAAGGGAATTGTGCTTGGCGATGAGAACATTGTGGCAAGTATGGATAGCCGTACAGAGCAGGGCGGAGGATATATACCGTCAGGCAAATCCAGTCTTTTAAGCAGAGAGGATATGGAAAGAAGAATTACAAATGCTGAAAAAAAGGCGAGAGAGACTGCAGAGAAGATAATAAACGGCGAAATAGAGATTAATCCGCATAATGATAATGATTTCAGCGCTTGCAGATATTGCGAATTCTATAAAGTGTGCGGAATGGATAAAAGGCAAATTTAACAAACTTTTCAAGCGAAATGCGTAAAAATATATGTAAAACAAACAAAAATGGGGCAAAAATGGTTAATTTTAGCCCCATTTTTTGTTAAAAAACCGTCAATGTGGCATTATAATAAGAAAAACCTTGAAAAATTGAAAAAAACTCTTGATTTTTTGGTAAAGTTATTGTATAATAGTAAAGCGTGACAAAGACATACGATGATTCCGGAGGTGGCAGACTGCGCAAAAGCGTAGGTTTGGAAATTTCGGAGGAGATTGTCCGGTTTTGAAAAGCGGGCGGAAAGGTCACTTTCTAACTAAATACAGTGCATAATTTCCGAGGGAGTGGTATGCTGTCGCTCCTGAAGCTTATTGTGTCTGTTGCCCCGAAACCGTTAAGCCCAGCGGCTTATTTGAGGTTCGGGTTTTATTATATAGCTGTGAGAAACGCCCGGCACAGCGGATTAAAAAATCGAGCAAAAACGAAGAGTTGTTCGAAAATTTTTAAGGAGGGTCTAAAATGGCAGCAGAAAAAATCAGAATCAGACTTAAGGCTTACGACCACAATCTCGTTGACCAGAGTGCAGAGAAGATTGTGGAAACTGCTAAGAGAACGGGAGCTAAGGTTTCAGGTCCTATCCCGCTTCCTACTAAAAAAGAGATTGTTACAATCTTAAGAGCGGTTCATAAGTATAAGGACAGCCGTGAGCAGTTTGAACTGAGAACTCACAAGAGACTTATCGATGTCTTAAACCCAACAGCTAAGACAATCGATGCGCTCAAGCACCTTGACTTGCCGGCAGGTGTTGATATCGAGCTTAAAATCTAATCTCGGCAGAAAAAATTTTGGTCATGTTGGCGTAGGCCAACCAATAACCCGTGTGTAAGCTTAAATTAAGCCGATGCACATGAAAATTAGGAGGAAAAAATTATGAAAAAGGCAATCTTAGGCAAAAAGCTTGGTATGACACAGATTTTTGCAGAAGACGGCACACTCATCCCTGTTACAGTTATTCAGGCAGGTCCATGCAGTGTTGTTCAGAAGAAGACAGTTGAAATCGACGGTTACAGTGCGGTTCAGGTTGGCTTCGAGGACAAGAAGGAAAAGAAGGCTAATAAGCCGGAAAAAGGTCATTTTGCTAAAGCAGGTGTTGCTGTTAAGCGTTATGTGAAGGAATTCAAGCTTGACGGTGCTGCTGATATGAATGTTGGCGACGAAATCAAAGTTGATGTTTTCGAAGCAGGCGAAATGATTGATGTTACAGGTACAAGCAAAGGTCACGGTTACGCTGGTACAATTAAGAGATGGGGCACACACAGAGGTCCTATGAGCCACGGTAGCCATTATCACAGAGGACCTGGTTCTCTCGGCGCTTGTTCTTCACCGTCAAGAGTATTCAAGGGTAAGAGACTCCCTGGACACTATGGCGTTGATACAGTAACAATTCAGAACTTGGATTTAGTTAAGATTGACACAGAGCGTAACTTGCTTTTGGTAAAGGGAAGCGTTCCCGGTCCTAAGGGCGGATTGCTCGTTATAAAGAATGCAGTAAAGGCAAAAGCCTAAACCACAGAAAGGAGGATTTAAGATATGCCTAAAGTAGCTATGTATAATATTAACGGCGACAAAGTCGGTGATATAGAATTAAGTGAAAAAGTGTTCGGTGCAACTGTTAGAGGCGATGTAATGCACGAAGTTGTTGTTAACTACCTCGCAAACCAGAGACAGGGCACACAGAGCACAAAGACTCGCAGCGAAGTTCGCGGCGGTGGAATTAAGCCTTGGAGACAGAAGGGAACAGGCCGTGCAAGACAGGGTAGTATCCGTGCTGCTCAGTGGGTAGGCGGCGGTATCGCTCTCGGTCCGAAGCCAAGAGATTACGGTTATGCCGTAAACAAGAAGGTTAGAAGACTTGCTCTTGTTTCTGCATTATCTTCAAAGGTTGAGGATAACGATTTAATCGTTCTCGACGCTATGAGCTTTGATAGCATTAAAACAAAGCAGATTGCAGAAGTTCTTAAGAACCTCAATATATCCGAAAAAGCATTATTTGTTCTTCCTGAAAACGATAAAAATATCGTTATGTCAGCAAGAAACATCGAGGGTGTTGATACAACATTCGTTGGTGCAATAAACACATACGAGGTATTAAATCACACAAAATGCATTATCTTAAAGGATGCAGCTGAAAAACTCGAGGAGGTGTACGCATAATGAATTTAACAGCTCACGATATTATCAGAAGACCAATTATAACAGAACAGAGTATGGATCAGGTTGCGGACAAGAAATACACCTTTGAGGTGCTTCCGTCTGCTAATAAGATTCAGATTAAAAAGGCTGTTGAAGAGATTTTCAAAGTTAAGGTTGAAAAGGTTACAACAATCAACTATGCAGGAAAGCCAAAGAGAATGGGCGTTCACGCAGGAAAAAGAGCTGATTGGAAAAAAGCAGTTGTTAAACTTACTGCTGACAGCAAAACAATCGAAATTTTTGAAAACTAATTGACAGATTCGGAATTTAATGCAAAAACGCATTAAAGAATGAAGATAAGGAGATGTAATTATGGGAATAAAGAAATATAATCCTACCACACCTTCGCTTCGTCAGATGACTGTTTCTACTTTTGAAGAAATTGATAAAGTGGCTCCTGAGAAGTCTCTCCTCAGCCCTCTTCACAGTAAAGCAGGTCGTAACTCTTACGGTAGAATTACAGTAAGACATCGTGGCGGCGGTGCTAAAAGAAAGTATAGAATTATTGACTTTAAGAGAAACAAGGATGGAATGCCTGCAACAGTTCTTTCAATAGAATATGATCCAAACCGCAGCGCAAACATCGCTCTTCTCCAGTACGAAGACGGAACAAAGACATATATCATCGCTCCGGAAGGCCTCAAGAAGGGCAACACAGTTGTTTCCGGTAAGGGCGCTGATATTAAACCGGGTAATGCGATGATGCTCGAAGATATTCCGGTTGGTACACTTATTTATAATGTAGAGCTCAACCCGGGTAAGGGCGGACAGCTCGTTCGTAGTGCCGGTAACTTTGCTCAGCTTATGGCTAAAGAAAACGGCTACGGACAGGTTAGACTTCCATCCGGCGAAGTTCGTCTTATAAGACTTAACTGCCATGCAACAATCGGTATGGTTGGCAACGGTGAACACGAAAACATCAACATCGGTAAAGCAGGAAGAAAACGTCATATGGGATTCCGCCCAACAGTTCGAGGCGTTGTAATGAACCCGAATGACCATCCTCACGGTGGTGGTGAAGGTAAGTCACCAATCGGTAGACCAAGTCCTGTTACTCCTTGGGGTAAACCTGCACTTGGCTACAAGACAAGAGATAAGAAGAATAAGTCTAACAAGTTTATTGTTAAGAGACGAAATGCGAAGTAATTGAAAAAACAGGTCGAAACGGTTTTTTCAAAGAAAAATAATTAAGGAGGTCACCTAATGGGTCGCAGTATTAAAAAAGGACCTTTCGTTGAAGAAAGTTTAATGCGCAAGATTGATGCAATGAACGAAAAGAACGAAAAGGCTGTAGTTAAGACATGGTCAAGAGCATCTACGATTTTCCCTGAAATGGTAGGACATACTATTGCGGTATATGACGGAAGAAAACACGTTCCGGTATATGTTACAGAAGATATGGTAGGTCACAAGCTTGGAGAATTTGCTCCAACCAGAACCTTTAAGGGTCATGCAGGTGCTAAAACTTCTAAATAATTGAGGTTTTGATAACTCTATCAGAAAGGAGCTTAATGCAATGGAAGCAGTAGCTAAAGTTACTCATGTGCGTATTGCACCAAGAAAGGTACGCATAGTTATAGATTTAATCAGAAATAAGCCGGTTGGCGTTGCACTCGGTATTCTCCAGAATACACCAAAGGCTGCAAGCCCGGTAGTTGAGAAATTGCTCAAATCCGCAATCGCAAATGCGGAAAACAACCACAATATGAATGTGGAAAACCTTTATGTTTCTGAAGTATTCGCAGACCAGGGTCCAACTCTTAAGAGAATTCAGGCAAGAGCACAGGGCCGTGCGTTCAGAATTAACAAGAAAACAAGCCACATCACAATAAAGGTTGCAGAGAAAGAATAATTCCAAAAGGAGGTAAATAAGCATGGGTCAGAAAGTTAATCCACACGGTATTCGTGTCGGCGTTATAAAAGACTGGGATTCACGCTGGTACGCTGATAAGAAACATTACGGCGATAATCTCGTAGAAGATTATAACCTTAGAGTTTATCTTAAGAATAAGCTTTTCCAGGCAGGCGTTGATAAGATTGAAATTGAAAAGTTTGCAAACAAAATCCGCTTGTCTATCTATGCTGCAAAGCCAGGTATCATTATCGGTAAGGGCGGCAGTGAAATAGAAAAATTAAAGAAAGAGGTTGAAAACCTCACAGGCAAAACTGTTATTTTGAACGTAATCGAAATAAAGAATGCCGATTTGAGCGCACAGCTCGTTGCTGAAAACATCGCATCACAGCTTGAAAGAAGAATTTCCTTCAGAAAAGCTATGAAGCAGTGTATGACAAGAACAATGAAGATGGGTGCTAAGGGAATTAAGGCTGCAGTTTCAGGCCGTGTAGGTGGTGCTGAAATCGCAAGAACAGAACAGTATCACGAAGGTACAATTCCGCTTCAGACACTCAGAGCAGACATTGACTACGGTTTTACCGAAGCAAACACAACATACGGTAAGCTCGGCGTTAAGGTTTGGATTTATAAGGGCGAAGTTCTTGCTGAAAGCAAGAAAGTAAAAAAACAAGCTCCTGCCAAAGTTAAGGAAGGAGGAAAAAAATAATGTTATCCCCTAAAAGAGTAAAATACAGAAGAGTTATGCGCGGAAGAATGAAGGGTAAGGCTTCCCGCGGTAATAAGGTTGTTTACGGAGATTTTGGTCTTCAGGCAACAAGCCCAGCTTGGATAACAAGCAACCAGATTGAGGCTGCCCGTATCGCTATGACAAGATACACAAAAAGAGGCGGTAAGGTTTGGATTAAAATATTCCCTGATAAGCCGGTAACAGAAAAGCCAGCTGAAACTCGTATGGGTAGCGGTAAGGGTTCACCGGAATACTGGGTAGCGGTTGTTAAACCGGGCAGAGTATTATTTGAAATTGGCGGCGTTAGTGAAGAGGTGGCTCGTGAAGCTATGCGTCTTGCTATGCACAAACTTCCGCTTAAGTGTAAGTTTGTAAGAAAAGCTGACCAGGAAATGGAAGGTGATAAGTAATGAAAGCAAATGAAATCAGAGACCTTTCAGCAGAGGAAATAGTAGTAAAAATTCAGGATTTGAAAGAAGAATTGTTCAATCTGCGCTTTCAGAACGCAACAAATCAGTTGGATAATCCTATGAGAATTCCTGCGGTTAAAAAGGATATAGCAAAGCTTAAGACTATTTTAAGAGAAAAAGAGTTGGGCCTTGGTGCCGACATCAATTCATAATCAGGAGGTGTGTTTAGATGAGTATAGAGCGTAACTATCGTAAAACCCGTATCGGCGAGGTTGTTAGCGATAAAATGGATAAAACAATTGTTGTAGCAATTAAGGACAGCGTTAAGCATCCTGTTTACAATAAGGTTATAAAGAATACTTATAAGCTTAAAGCACACGATGAGAAAAATGAATGTGGCATAGGCGATAAGGTTAAGGTTATGGAAACCAGACCGCTTTCCAAGGATAAGAGATGGAGAGTTGTCGAAATCGTAGAAAAGGCTAAATAATAAAGCCCTATTTGCGATAATCAGAATTAAAATGATTTTAAGTTAGGAGGAAATCCATTATGGTACAACAGCAGACATTATTAAAGGTTGCTGATAACAGCGGTGCAAAAGAACTTATGTGTATCAGAGTTTTGGGTGGTTCTTTCAGAAGATACGGAAACATCGGTGATGTAATCGTAGCATCTGTTAAAAAAGCAACACCCGGCGGTGCTGTTAAAAAAGGCGACGTAGTTAAGGCTGTTATAGTAAGATCCGTACAGGGCGTAAAGAGAGCCGACGGTTCAAAAATCAGATTTGATGAAAACGCAGCAGTTATCATCAGAGATGATAAAACACCAAGAGGAACTCGTATATTCGGACCTGTTGCAAGAGAACTTCGTGATAAAGATTATATGAAGATTTTATCACTTGCACCGGAAGTATTATAATACTAAAGAATTTTTAGTAATTCCGACCGTGAAAGGAGGATAAGCAATATGAATATAAAAATGCATGTTAAAAAGGGCGATACAGTTGTAGTTTTGTCCGGTAAAGATAAGGGCAAGCAGGGAAAAGTTCTTTCTGTAAACCCAGAAAAGCGTATGGTAATTGTTGAAGGAGTTTCAATGGCAACAAAGCACAAGAAACCCCGCAGAATGGGTGAAGTTGGCGGAATAATCAGCCAGGAAACACCAATATACGCAAGCAAGGTAATGAATGTTTGCTCTAAATGTAAGGCAGCAACAAGAGTTGGCCGTAAGGTATTGGAAGACGGAACTCATGTTCGTTACTGCAAGAAATGCGGAGAAACAATAGGAGAATAATTACGGAAGGAGGTTCCAGTTAAATGAGACTTGAAGAACGCTATACAAAAGAAATCAAAGACGCTATGATGAAAAAGTATAACTACAAGAGTGTTATGCAGATTCCAAAGCTTGACAAGGTAGTTGTAAACATCGGTGTCGGCGAAGCAAAGGAAAATTCAAAAGCTATCGACAGTGCAATCAATGACCTCGAAATCATCACAGGTCAGAAGGCAGTTGTAACAAAGGCTAAGAAGTCAGTCGCTTCCTTTAAATTAAGAGAAGGAATGAATATCGGCTGTAAGGTAACACTCAGAGGTTCAAAAATGTATGAGTTCGTTGACAGACTTTTCAACGCAGCTCTTCCACGAGTTCGTGACTTCAGAGGAATCAACCCGAATTCATTTGACGGTAGAGGAAACTATTCAATGGGTATTAAGGAACAGCTTATATTCCCTGAAATAGACTATGATAAGATTGATAAGATCCGCGGCATGGATATTATCTTTGTAACAACAGCCCAGACAGACGAAGAAGCAAGAGAACTTCTTACACTTATGGGTGCACCGTTTACAAGATAATAAATTTTGTCCAGACTCTGTAAGAATGGAGGAAATATAAAACATGGCAAAAAAAGCAATGGTTGTAAAACAGCAGAGAAAACAGAAGTATTCAACAAGAGAATACAACAGATGTAAAATCTGCGGCAGACCCCACGCTTACCTTCGTAAGTTTGGCATTTGCAGAATATGCTTCCGTGAATTGGCATATAAGGGCCAGATTCCGGGCGTTAAGAAGGCTTCCTGGTAAGGAAGAGGCGGCATAAAGGCCGTAAATAAAATAAACAACTCAAAAAAGGGTTAAGTGGTTAAGATAATCAGTGCGGAAAACCAAACTGACTCTTAAAATCCTATAAAAAGGAGGAAATAAAATGCACATTACAGATCCAATCGCAGATATGCTTACAAGAATCAGAAATGCAAATAATCAGAGACACGTAAGCGTTGATGTACCTGCGTCAAATATGAAAAAGGCAATCGCTAAAATTTTGCTTGATGAAGGATATGTTAAGAATGTTGAGTATATTGACGACGCAACACAGGGCGTTATCAGAATCACACTTAAGTATGCTGAAAATAAGCAGAAGGTAATAACAGGCCTTAAAAGAGTTAGTAAGCCGGGTCTTAGAATTTATGCTTCTTGCGAAGAACTTCCAAGAGTATTAAAGGGATTAGGTATTGCTATCATCTCAACATCAAAAGGAATTATGACAGATAAGGAAGCTCGCCGTAACAATGTTGGCGGTGAAGTATTAGCATTTATTTGGTAAGGAAGGAGGAATAGTAAATGTCTCGTATAGGTAAGATGCCTATCGAAATCCCAGCAGGGGTTGAAGTAAAAATAGGCGAAAACAACGAAGTTACTGTAAAAGGTGCCAATGGAACATTGACACAGCAGATGCAGAGCGAAATGATAATTAAAGTTGACGGAAGCACAGTTACGGTTGAAAGACCAAGCGAAAACAAGCTTCATAAGTCACTTCACGGCTTAACCCGTACACTTATTGCCAATATGATTACCGGCGCAAGCACAGGCTTTAAGAAAGAGCTTGAAATCAACGGTGTTGGTTACAGAGCGGCAAAGCAGGGTAATAAGCTCGTAATGAACCTTGGTTATTCTCATCAGGTTGAAATGGAAGAAATCGACGGCATAAAGATTGATGTTCCTCAGCCAAACCAGATTATAATCTCAGGTCCTGATAAGCAGAAGGTAGGTCAGTTCGCAGCGAACGTAAGAGAAAAGAGACCGCCGGAACCTTATAAGGGTAAAGGTATCAAATATATTGATGAAACTATCAGAAGAAAAGAAGGTAAAACAGGTTCTAAGAAGAAGTAAGATAATTCTTGGAATTGAATTTATACTTCTATACCTAAACCGCAAGGAGGTGCGATTTTAATGATTAAGAGAAAGAACAGCGAGGCAGCAAGAAAAGCTCGTCACGCAAGAGTTCGTAAAAAAATATCCGGAACGCCAGAGTGTCCAAGACTTTGCGTATTTAAAAGTCTTAAGAATATATATGCACAGATTATAGACGACTCAACAGGAACAACTTTAGTTTCAGCTTCAACTCTTGATGCAGAACTCAAGGCAAACTACGGTGGAAACTGCACAGCAGCAAAAGCAGTAGGTGAACTTATTGCAAAGAAAGCAGCAGAGAAGAATATTAAAGAAGTTGTATTTGACAGAGGCGGATATTTGTATCACGGCCGTGTTGCAGAACTTGCAACAGGAGCTCGTGAAGGCGGCCTTGAATTCTAATTTAAAAGAGGTGAAAGGATAAATGGCAGAAAGAGTAGAAAGAACAAAAAAGCAGGAGCGTGTAGACGCAAGCGTTCTTGATATAAAAGAAACAGTAGTAACTCTTAACCGTGTTGCCAAGGTTGTAAAGGGTGGTAGAACATTCCGTTTCAGCGCATTGGTAGTAGTAGGTGACGAAAACGGTCACGTTGGATACGGTATGGGTAAGGCTGCTGAAATTTCTGATGCTATTAGAAAAGGAATCGACGATGCCAAGAAGAATATGATTACAGTTCAGATGGTTGGAACAACAATTCCACACGAAGTAATCGGTGAATATGGCGCAGGTAGAGTTCTTTTGAAGCCGGCTTCAGAAGGTACCGGTGTTATCGCGGGCGGTCCTGTTCGTGCGGTGCTTGAGCTTGCAGGTATCAGAGATATCAGAACAAAATGTTTAAGAAGCAACAACCCGAAAAACGTTGTTTCTGCAACAGTTGAAGCTTTAGCAGCTCTCAAGAGTGTTGAGGAAGTTGCAGAGCTCAGAGGTAAAAAGCCTGAAGAAATTTTAGGTTAAGCCTTATATAATTGAGATAGGAGGTTCATACCTATGGCTAAAACATTAAAGGTAACACTTACAAAGAGTACAATCGGATGTAAGAAAGACCAGATAGCAACGGTTGAAGCTTTAGGCTTAAGAAAGCTTCATCAGTGCGTAGAGAAACCTGATAACGCTCAGATAAGAGGTATGATTTTTAAGGTTTCTCACCTTGTAAAGGTAGAAGAGGCGTAAGATTTGCGCCCAGCAGAATAAAATTAAACTGTAAAGAGGAGGTGTACTCAATATGAAACTTCATGAATTATCTCCGAGCGAAGGCTCAAAGAAGGATTATTTCAGAGTAGGCAGAGGACACGGAAGCGGTAACGGAAAAACAAGCGGCCGTGGTCATAAGGGTCAGAATGCCCGCAGCGGCGGTGGTGTTCGTCCAGGATTTGAAGGTGGACAGATGCCTATTTACAGAAGACTTCCAAAACGCGGATTTACAAATATTTTCGCAAAGGAATATGTTTCTGTTAACGTTGAAGCATTAAATAAACTTGAAAACGGAACTGAAGTTACAGCAGAAGTTTTAAAGGAAAACGGAATTATTTCTAAAATCTGCGACGGTATTGTAATTTTAGGCAGAGGGGAAATAACAAAGTCATTAACCGTTAAGGCAAAGAGATTCAGTAAAACTGCAGAAGAAAAGATTACTGCTGCCGGCGGAAAGGTTGAGGTGATATAAGATGTTGGAAACAATAAAGAATGCATGGAGAATTCCTGAACTTCGAAAAAGACTCTTATATACAATTGTTATGATTGTTATTTTCCGTTTAGGTTCAGTTATTCCTGTTCCGCTTCTTCAGCCCGACACAATGAAAGAAATTTTTGCGAACAAAGAGAACACACTCTTCGGATTTATCAATATGGTATCCGGGGGTGCGTTCCAGAACGCAACAATTTTTGCGATGAGTATTACACCATACATCAACTCATCAATTATTATGCAGCTTTTATGCGTTGCAATCCCTGCACTTGAAAGAATGCAGAAGGAAGGCGAAGAAGGCAGAAAGAAGATTGGCCAGATGATGAGATACGGAACAGTTGTTCTTGCTCTCATTCAGGCAATCGGTCTTTACTTTATGTTAAGAAGTGCTGTTGTAAATCCTGGATTTATAAGTGCTGCGATTATCGTTATAACCTTTACAGCAGGTACAGCGTTTCTTATGTGGCTTGGTGAACAGATTACAGAAAAGGGAATCGGAAACGGTATATCCCTCAT